>JASLEW010000558.1 GCA_030150965.1 Thermoanaerobaculia bacterium
CGAGCGCCGGCCCGGCGCGAGGCGGCGGCAACCGGGGAGGTTGGGCGAGGCGACCAGCACCCTGGCGCCCGAGTCCCGCAGCATGAAACGCAGGCGCTCGGCCGGGTAACCGGGATCGAGCGGCAGGTACGCCGCGCCCGCCTTGAGAATGGCGAGCAGGCCGGCCACCATCGCGGCCGAGCGCTCGGCGCAGATCGCCACCACGCTCTCGGGTCCGATACCGAGCCGCAGCAGATCGCCTGCCAGGCGGCTGGCGCGGGCCTCGAGGGCGCCGTAGGTCAGGCTCTCGATCGTCCCCCCGGCGTCCGCGGCGGCGTCGGCGACGACCGCCACCGCGTGCGGAGCGCGGCGTGCCTGCTCCTCGAACAACTGGTGCAGGAGTCGGTCGCCGGGGTGGGCGGCGGCGGTGTCGTTCCACTCCCAGAGCAGCTGCTGCCTCTCGCCCTCTCCCAGGAGCGGCATCGACGCGATGTCGAGCCCGCGGTGGGTGCCGGCTCCCACCGCGGCGAGCAGGGACTGGAAATGGCCGGCCAGGCGCTTGACCGTGGCGGCGTCGAAGAGGCCGGTGCGGTACTCGAACGAGAGGGCAAGCCCCTGCGGCCTTTCGAGCGCATCGACCGTCAGCTCGAACTTGGCAGCCGTCGCGTCCAGCTCGTCGAGCTCGATCTCCAGGTCGGCCGTCGGCCGCTGCCGCGCGGCGGTGGTGGCGCTCTGCAGCGCCAGCATGACCTGGAAGAGCGGCGTGGTGCCGAGATCGCGCCGCGGCGCCAGCGCCTCCACCAGCTTCTCGAAGGGCAGATCCTGGTTGGCGTAGGCGCCGAGGCAGCTCTGCCGGACCCGCCGCAGGAGGTCGGGGAAGCTCGGGCGGCCGGCCAGGTCGGCGCGCAGCGCGAGCGTGTTGACGAAGCAGCCGATGAGCCCCTCGATGTCCAGCCGCCCGCGGTTGGCGATCGGCGTCCCCACCACCAGGTCCTGCTGCCCGGTGTAGCGGCCGAGCAGCACGTCGAACGCGGCCAGGAGCACCATGAACAGCGTCGCACCGCCCGCCAGGGCCTCGCGGTGCAGCTGCGCCGTGACCGCAAGCGGCACCAGCCCGCGGACGCACGCCCCGGCGAAGTCCGGCACCGGCGGCCGGGGCCGGTCGGCGGGAAGCGCCAGCTGGCCGGGAGCGCCTGCCAGCGCCTGCCGCCAGTAGTCGAGCTGCGGCGCGAGCGCTTCGCCGGTCAGCCACTCCCGCTGCCGGCGGGCGAAGTCGAAGTACTGGATCGGCAGCTCGGGGAGCGGCCCGGGGGCGTCCGGCAGCCCCGGCGGCGCTCCGCCATCGGCGGGCGGCGCCGCCCCGGCATCGCCGGCCTCCCCGCCGCCGGCGGGCACGGCGAGCCGCCGGACAGCCGGCAGGGCGGCGTAGAGCGCCGCCAGCTCGCGCAGGAAGACCGTCACCGACCAGCCGTCCGCCACGATGTGATGCAGCGCCAGGACGAGTAGGTGCTGCTCCGGGCCCAGCCGCAGGAGGACGGCGCGCAGCAGCGGCCCGGTGGCGAGATCGAACGGGCGGCGGCCGAATCTGGAGCCGAGCGCCCGGCCGGCGGCGGCGGCGGCCTCGCCGAGCGGCGCCAGGTCGATCAGCGGCAGCTCGACCGTGCGCGGGGGCAGCACCACCGGCGAGGGCCGTCCGGCGGCGAGCGGATAGGCCGAGCGCAGCACGGCGTGGCGGCGCACGATCTCGTCGAGGCTCCTGGCGAGCCGCGCCGGGCTGAGCGCGCCGCTCAAGCGCAGCGCACCCGCGATGTTGTAGGCGGCGCTGTCCGGCGCCAGCTGCGCGAGGAACCAGATCCGCTCCTGGGCGTAGGAGAGGACCAGATCATTGCTCTCCGGCGGCCGCTCCGGCGGCAGGCGCCGCGGGATCGGGGACAGGGAGGGCCCGGCGAGGCCGGCTCTGCCGCCGATCGAGCCCTCGACCTCGCGCGCCATCGCCGCGAGCGTCGGGTGCTCGAACACCCGCCGCAGCGGCAGCTCCACTCCCAGCTCCTCGCGCACCCGCGAGACCAGGCGCGTGGCCAGCAGCGAATGGCCGCCGAGCGCGAAGAAGTCGTCGTCGGGGCCGATCGCCGCGCCACCCCAGGCGGCCGGCGCGGGCCGCGCTGGCCCCAGCAGCTCCGCCCAGAGGCCGGCCAGCAGCTCCTCGACCGGGGTGCGGGGGGCGAGCCGTCCCGACGCAAGGTCGGCGTGCCGGGACGGCTGCAGCCACTCGGGCTCCGGCAGGGCGTCGCGGTCCACCTTGCCGTTGGCGGTCAGCGGCAGAGCCGCGAGGAGCACCACCGCCGCCGGCACCGCGTGGTCCGGCAGGCGGTCGGCCAGGAAGCCGCGCAGCCCGGCCGGGGTCAGCCGAGATCCCGGCCGCGCCACCACCCAGGCCGCCAGCCGCCGGTCGCCCGGCCCCGCGTGGCGGGCCGCCACCACGCTCTGCTCCACGCCGGGATGGCGGGACAGGTGGGCCTCGACCTCTCCCGGCTCGATGCGGAAGCCGCGGATCTTGACCTGCCGGTCGATGCGGCCGAGGAACTCCAGATCCCCGGTCGGCAGCCAGCGCGCCAGGTCGCCGGTCCGGTAGAGGCGGCCGCCCGCGGCGGCGCGTCCGCCGGCAAAGGGGTCGGGGATGAAGCGCTCCGCAGTGAGATCCGGGCGGCCGAGATAGCCGCGGGCCAACCCGTCGCCGCCGGTCACCAGCTCCCCGGGCACCCCCACCGGCACCGCCTGGCCCTGGCGGTCCCAGAGGTAGACGGTGCTGTTGGCGATCGGCCTGCCGATCGGGACCGAGGACGGCGCGGCGCCCGTCGCGGCGGGCGCCGTCATGCGATGGCAGCAGGTGAAGGTGGTGTTCTCGGTCGGCCCGTAGCCGTTGATCAGCAGGCAGCCGGGCAGCTCCTGCAACGCCCGCCGCACGTGCGGCGCCGAGAGGACGTCGCCGCCGGCCAGCAGCTGGCGCAGGCCGCCCAGGCTCTCGACCCGGCTCTCGACCATCTGGTGGAAGAGGCCGGCGGTCAGCCAGAGGCTGGTGACGCCGCCGCGCCGCAACGCCTCGCCCAGCTCGCGCAGGTCCGGCGGCCCCGGGGCGAACAGCTCCAGGCGGCCGCCGCCGAGGAGCGGTCCCCAGATCTCCAGGGTGGAGGCGTCGAAGGCCAGCGGCGCCACCTGCAGCCATACCTGGCCGGGGCCGCAGTCGGCGAACCCGGCCTCCCGGACCAGCCGGACCACGCCGCGATGGACCGCCGCCACGCCCTTGGGAGCGCCCGACGAGCCCGAGGTGAACATCACGTAGGCGAGGCTCTCCGGGCTCGCGCCCACCTCCCGCGGCTCGAGGTCGGCCGCGCTTTCGCCGTCGAGATCCAAGCTGCCGCCTGGCGGCAGCGCCACAATATCGCCGCCTGGCGGCAGCGCCACAATATCGCCGCCTGGCGGCAGCGCCACAACATCGCCGCCTGGCGGCAGCGCCAGAATGTCGCCGCCAGGCGGCAGCGCCAAGGCATCGCTGTCGAGCGGGAGCAGGACGAGCTCGCCGCCGAGCCGTCCGGGCGCGGAACCGCCGAGACCCCCATCCCGCGCCTCCGGTCCCGCGGCTGCGCCGCCCCGGTGGGCGGCGGTGAGGAGCACCCGCGCCCCGGTCTCGGCCAGGAGGGCCTCCTGGCGGGCCCAGGGCAGGCCCGGGTCGAGCGGCAGGTAGGCCCCCCCGCTCTTGAGCGCTCCCAGCAGCGCCACCACCATGGCCGGCGAGCGCGGCAGCGCCAGCGCCACCAGCGCCTCCGGCCCCACCCCCAGGCGGCGGAGGCGCCGCGCCAACCGGTTCGAGCGGCGGTGGATCTCGCCGTAGGTCAGCTGCTCGGCGCCGGCGGCCACCGCCACCGCGTCCGGCCGGCATCGCGCCTGGGCGGCGAACAGCTCGTGAACCAGGCTCTCCCGGGGATGGGCGGCGGCGGCCCCCGACCATTCCGCCAGCAACTGGTGGCGCTCGCCGGCACCGAGCAGCGGCAGCTCGTCGATGCTCCGCGGAGCAGACGCGGCGCCGGCCCCCACCGCCGCGAGCAGACGGCCGAACTGCTCCGCCAGGCGCCCGACCGTGGCTCCATCGAACAGGTCGCGGCTGTACTCGAACGACAGCGCCAGGCCGGCGGGAGTCTCGGCCGCCTGCACCAGGAGGTCGAACTTGGCGGTCTCGGTCGGCAGCTCGCAGAGCTCCATCGCCAGCGCGCCGCGGCGGGCTCCCGGCGGGCCGGCCGCACCCGCCGGCACCTCGACCCTGGTGACCGTCGTCGCGCTCTGCAGCGCCAGCGCCACCTGGAACAGCGGCGTCGCCGCCAGGTCGCGCCGCGGCGCGAGCACCTCGACCAGCTTCTCGAACGGCAGCTCCTGGTGCGCGTAGGCGCCCAGGCTCACCTGCCGCACGGCGGCCAGAAGCTCCGGGAAAGCGGGCCTTCTGCCCCCCAGGGACGACGCCAGCCCGGCGAGGTCCGAGCGCAGCGCCAGGGTGTTGACGAAACAGCCGATCAGCCCCTCGGTCTCCAGCCGTTCGCGGTTGGCGATCGGCGCCCCGACCACCACGTCGTCCTGGCCGGTGACGCGGTGCAGCAACACGTCCAGCACCGCGAGCAGGATCATGAACAGCGTCGCGCCCCCCTGCCGCGCGGCGCGCCGCAGCGCCGCGGTGAGCTCCGGAGGCACCATCCGGGAGATGGCCGCGCCGCGGAAGCTCTGCACCGGTGGCCGCGGCCGGTCGGCCGGCAGCGCGAGCTGCGCCGGGGCCCCGGCCAGCGCCTGCCGCCAGTAGGCGATCTGGGCCGCGAGCACCTCGCCGGTCAGCCAGGCGCGCTGCCGGCGCACGAAGTCGGAGTACTGGATCGGCAGCTCGGCCAACGCCGGGGCCTCGCCGGCGGCGAAGGCGGTGTAGCACGCGGCCAGCTCGCGCAGCAGGACCGTCACCGACCAGCCGTCGCCGACGATGTGATGCAGCGCCAGGACGAGCAGGTGCTCCGCCGCCGCCGGCGACGGCTCCTCGCCGCCGCCGCCCGGCATGCTCAGGCGCAGCAGGGTGGCGCGCAGCAGCGGCCCGGCGGCGAGATCGAAAGGCCGGCGGCCGAGCCTGGCCCCCAGGGCGATGCTCACCGCGCCGGCGGCCTCCGCCAGCGCCGACAGGTCCACCACCGGCAGCTGCACCGCCAGGCGCGGCAGCACCACCTGCACCGGCCGCCCCCCGGCCGCCGGGTAGACCGAGCGCAGCACCTGGTGGCGCCGCACGATCTCGTCGAGGCTCCTGGCCAGCGCCGGCACATCGAGCCTGCCGCGCAGGCGCAGGCCGCCGGGCAGGTTGTAGGCGGCGCTGCCCGGGGTCAGCTGGTCCAGGAACCAGAGGCGCTCCTGCGAGAACGAGAGCGCGGCTGCCGCCTGCCCGCCCGCCGGCGCACCCGTGGCCCTGGCCGGGCCGGCGGCCTCGGCGCCCGCACCCGCCCCCCCCGCACCCCCAGCACCGATCGCCGCCGCGATCTCGGCTGCCAGCGCCGAGAGCGTCGGGTGCTCGAACAGCCGCTGCATCGGCAGCTCCACCCCGAAGGTTCGGCGCACCCGCGAGATCAAGCGGCTGGCAAGCAGCGAGTGGCCGCCCAGGGCAAAGAAGCTGTCGCCCGGGCCGATCGCCTCGACCCCCAGCACCTCGGCCCAGAGGCTGGCCAGCAGCTCCTCGGCCGGAGTGCGGAGAGCGCCGCGGCCGCCGCCGGCCATCCCCGCCATCCCCAAGGCGCGCTCCGCCGCCGCCGCGCCTGCCGAGGCCGGCGGCAAGGCCGGCCCGGACAGCGCCCGGCGGCGGAGCGCGCCTTGGGGATGGCGGGGATGGCCGGCGGCGGCCGCGGCGCTCTCCGCACTCCGGCCGAGGAGCTGCTGGCCAGCCTCTGGGCCGAGGTGC
>JASLEW010000574.1 GCA_030150965.1 Thermoanaerobaculia bacterium
GGATGCCGAGCCGGCCGAGCGGTTGGCCCAGGGAGCCCTGGCTGCCGCGCCCTGAGACTGGCGCACCGCCCGGGTCTCCTCTGCGCCGGCTCGCACGCGCCGCGCCTCGGCGCCGCCGCGGGTTCCCAGGGTCTTGTTAGACTGCCGACATGGTTCCGCCGCCCGAGCTGATCGCCGCGCTGAAGGGCGTCCTCGCCGCCAGGCCGGAGGTGCATCTGGCGCTGCTGTTCGGCTCCGCCGCCCGTGGCGATGCCCGGCCCGGGTCCGATGCCGACGTGGCCGTGCTCGGCAAGGATCTGGACCTGCTGGGCCTGGCAGCCGACCTTGCCGCCGCCGCCGGCCGCGAGGTGGACGTGGTGGATCTGGAGCAGGCCGGCTATCCGCTGCTGGTGGCGTTGCTGCGCGATGCGGTGCTCCTGCACGAGGGCAGGCCCCATGCGGCTGCCCGCTGGCGCACCCGCGCCATCCTGGATACCGAGACCGACCGCCCCGGGTTCGAGCGCATGCGGGACGCTTACCTTCGCCAGCTGGCCGGAGGCGGCCGGTGAGCGGTGGGAATGGCGCCAGAGCGCGATGAGAGGCAATCGTGGTTGACGCCAACGTCCTGGCGGCCAAGCTCGCCGATCTGAGCCACCGCCTCGGCCGCATCAGGCGCCACCAGCCGGTGGACGCGGCGGCGCTCTCCGCCGACACCGACCTGCTGGACGCGGTGTCCTTCAATCTCCTGCTGGCCGTCCAGGCGTGCCTCGACATCGCCAGCCATCTCATCGCCGACCAAGGATGGCCGGTGGCGGCGACTCTCGGCGAGTCGTTTCATCGGCTTCACGAGCAAGGCGTCATCACCGGGCCGACCGCCGGCGCCATGCGCCAGGCGGCGGCGTTTCGCAACGTGCTGGTTCATGACTACGGGTCGGCCCGCCTGGACCTCATCGCCGCGGCCGCCACCACGGGGGTCGCCGATCTGGAGCGGTTCGCCCGCGAGACCGGCGAGTGGGCAGGCCACCACCTGCGCGACGCGGCGCCACCGGCCGCCCGGCCAGGCGAAGGCTGAAGATCACCGGGCCGGGCGGCGGTGCGGGCGGTCGTCAGATGCTGCGCGTCATCAGCTCGGCCACCGCGCGGTTGAAGCGGGCGGTGTCGGGCAGCTCGCCACCCTCGGCGAGGAGGCCGTAGCCGAGCAGCAGCTCGGCGTACTCGCCGAGCGCCGGATCCTCCGGATCCTTGTCGAAGTGCTCCTTGAGGCCGGCGAGGATGCGGTGGTTGGGGTTGAGCTCCATGATGCGGCGCTGCTTGGGCCCGCCGGTCTTGCCCTTCTGCAGGAGCTTCTCGAGCTGCGGGCTGTAGTCGTGCTCGGCGCCCACCAGGCAGACCGGCGAGGTGGTGAGGCGGCTGGTCAGGCGCACCTGCTTGACCTGCTCGTCGAGCTTCTTCTGCAGCAGGTCGAGGAGCGGCTTGAGCTCCTCCTCCCTGGCCTTGAGCGCCTCCTCCGCCT
The DNA here is from genome assembly GCA_030150965.1 of Thermoanaerobaculia bacterium. Classification (GTDB taxonomy): domain Bacteria; phylum Acidobacteriota; class Thermoanaerobaculia; order Multivoradales; family UBA5704; genus JASLEW01. The sequence goes on from JASLEW010000574.1 coordinate 1,493, forward strand.
GCTTCTTCTCCTCGTCGCTGCCCAGGTTGACGGTGCCCTTGCCCACCGACTTCAGGCGCTTGCCGGCGTACTCGTTGAGCGATTGGGTGAGCAGCTCGTCCACCGTGTCGACCAGGTAGAGCACCTCGTAGCCCTTCTCGCGGATCGCTTCGAGATGGGGCGAGCTCTCCACCTGGGAGCGCGACTCGCCGGTGAGGTAGAAGATCTCCTTCTGGTCCTCCTTCATGCGCTCGACGTAGTCCTTGAGGCGGGTGAGCTTCGCCGGGTCGTTCGAGGACTGGAAGAGGAGCAGCTCGAGCAGCCGGTCCTTGTTCTCGTAGTCGGCGCTCACGCCCTCCTTGATGGCGCGGCCGAACTCCTGCCAGAACTTGAGGTAGTTGTCGTACTCGTTGTCCCGCATCTCGTCGAGGACGTCCAGCACCTTCTTGGTGAGCCCCTTGCGGATCAGCGTGATGTGACGGTCCTGCTGCAGCATCTCGCGCGACACGTTGAGCGCCAGGTCGGGCGAATCCACCACGCCGCGCACGAAGCGCAGGTAGTGGGGCAGCAGGTCCTCGCACTTCTCCAGGATCTGGATGCGCTTCACATAGAGCTGGAGGCCGACCTTCGAGGCCACGTAATACAGGTCGTAGGGCGCCTGCGCCGGCACGAAGAGCAGCGCCTGGTACTCGATGCGCCCCTCGGCCTTGAACGGGATCACCTTGAGCGGCTCGGTCCAGTCGTGCGCGATATGGCGGTAGAACTCGTTGTACTGGTCGGCGGTGACCTCGGACTGCGGCCGGGTCCAGATCGGCTTCATCGTGTTGAGGACCTTCTCCTCGAGCGGCATCTTCGGCTTCTCGCCGGTCTCCTTCTCCTTCGCCAGGTCCTCGATCTCGGGGTCCTTCTCCGCCTTGAGGATGATCGGGTAGGAGACGAAGTCCGAGTAGCGGCGGACGATGCGGCTCACCACCCAGCGGTCGCTGAAGTCGTCCATGCCGTTGTCGCGGTCCTCGGGCTTGAGGTACAGGGTGACCGAGGTGCCGCGCTGCGCCCGCGCGTCCTCCACCGCCTCGGAGATCTGGTAGGTGCCGTCGCCGGTGGACTCCCAGCGGGTGCTGGTGGACTCGCCGGCGCGGCGGGTCACCAGCACCACGCGCTCGGCGGCCATGAAGGACGAGTAGAAGCCGACGCCGAACTGGCCGATCAGCTCGGCGATGGTCTGCTTGGACTCGCCCTGCTTGAGGCGCTCGACCAGCTCGCGGGTGCCCGACTTGGCGATGGTGCCGATGTTGGTGACCACCTCCTCGCGGCTCATGCCGATGCCGTTGTCCTCGACGGTCAGCGTGCGCTTGTCGCGGTCGGCCGCCAGGCGGATCTCGAGCTTCTCGTCCCCGGCCATCAGCTCGGGGTTGGTGACCGCCTCGAAGCGCAGCCGGTCGAGGGCGTCGGAGGCGTTCGAGATCAGCTCGCGCAGGAAGATCTCCTTGTTCGAGTAAAGCGAATGGATCATCAGATCCAGCAGCTGCTTGGTCTCCGCCTGGAAGGCCAGGGTCTCGGTGGGGGCGGTGGTGGTGGTCATGAATCCTCTCCTCTTCGCTGGGGATCGACGCCGGAAGGAACCGGTCCCGGGGGTGGAAGCTTCCCGCTCTCCCTGGTTCCGGGGACTGCCAGGGCCAGGGAGACGGCCGAAAAGACCACCGCCGAGGCCATCCGGCACTCGCTGGACCGGATATTAGTGGAAAGCGCGCAGGTTTTCAACCCCTGCCATGCTCTACATCTGCTATGAGTGCACTCAAGCAGCGCGCCCGGGACGAGCACGGTGCGGTCTGAGATAATCCACCGATGGCGATGAGGAGGGACGAAAGCGCGAGCCGCGGCGCGGCGGCGACGGGTTGCGTCGCCTGGCTGGCGCTGTTCCTGGCGGTGATCGCCCTGGCGCTGGCCGCGGCGGCCTATCGGCGCACCGGCGGGCAGGTCGACGATTGGCTGCATCAGTCCGGCGACCGGCTGCAGGACGCCCTGGCCCGGCCGCTCGGAGCGGCGCACGACGCCCTGGGCAGCGCCGGCGACGACGGAGGCGCCGGCGGCCTGGGGGACGATCTGCGGCGCGCCGTGGGGCGGGCGGCCGACCGGCTGCAGGCGGAGCGGCACGCGGTGGCCGCCGAGCGCGATCCCGGCGGCGTGCGGCGGGAGGTCGAGAGGGTGCGCGCCGACCTGGAGCGGGCCTTCTCCGGTGCCGGCGCGCCCGAGCGGTCGCGCTGGCACGATCTCGACGGCGATCTGGCCCGCCTCGACCAGGAGCTGCGCTCCGGCAGCTCGCGGGCGCTCGGCACGCTCGACGGCCTGCTCGACCGGCTGCGCGGCACGCTGCACGGCACCACCCCCTGACCCCCTCGGAGTATTGTGCATATCTATACCCTCGGATAGTTTGGGCTGTCTGATGTCGGCCGATTTCCAGCTCTGCGCAGCCGAGGTCCCGGTCCTCGATGCAGGTGGGCGCCGCGCGGAGGTTGCGGACCTCGTGGCCGCGGCGGCCGCGCAGGCGCTGGGAATCGCCCGCGACCGGCTGAAGCCCGATCAGGCGCTCACCAGCCAGGGGCTCGATTCGCTGGCGGCGATCGAGCTCGCCGCCGCGATCGAGGAGCGCCTGGGGGTGACGGTCCCCATCGCCGACCTCCTGGACGGCACCAGCGCGGACGCCCTGACCGAGGCGGTCCTGGCCGGCCTGCCGGCGCCGCCCGGGGCCACGCCGCCGGCCGCCGCGGCGGCGGAGCACGGGGTCGCACCGCCGGCCGCGGCGGCGGCGGAGCCGCCCGTTCCACCGCCCGCACCGGCCGGACACCGGGGCGCGCACGCGCTCACCGCCGGGCAGGAGGCGCTCTGGTTCGTCGAGCGCCTGGCGCGCGACGCGGCGGCGTACAACCTGGCGGCGGCGGTGCGCGCTCCCGCCGGACTCGACGTCGCGGCGCTGCACCGCGCCTTCCAGGCGCTGGCCGACCGCCATCCGGCGCTGCGCACCACCTTCACCGAGGTCGCGGGGGAGCCGCGTCAGCTCGTCCACGCGCGGCTTCCGGTGGACTTCAGGGTCGAGCCGCCGCTGCCAGGCCCTGCCGGCCCCCACCTCGCCGCCGCGGCCTACCGCGCCTTCGACCTGGAGCACGGGCCGCTGCTGCGGGTGCGGGTCTGGCCCCTCTCGCCGGATGGCCTGGACGGCGGCGGATCGCTGCTGCTGTTCGCCGTGCACCACCTGGTGACCGACTTCTGGTCGCTGGGCCTGCTGCTCGGAGAGCTGCGGGCGCTCTACCGCCAGGAGACCGGCTGCGGCGCCGCGGCCCTGCCCCGGCGCGCGGCCTCCTACGCCGACTTCGCCGCCTGGCAGCAGCAGCTCCTGGCCGGCCCGCGGGCGGAGCGGCTCTGGCAGTACTGGCGGCATCGGCTGGCCGGCGACCTGCCGGTGCTGGAGCTGCCGGCCGACCGCCCGCGCCCCGCCGTCCAGACCTACGCCGGCCTCAGCCGCGGCCTGCGGCTGCCGCCGCGGCTCGGCGACCGCCTGCGCGAGCTGAGCCGCGACGGCGGCACGACGCTCTTCGTGACGCTGCTCGCGGCGTTCCAGGCGCTGCTCGGCCGCTGGACCGGTCAGGACGAGGTGCTGATCGGCACGCCCACCTCCGGCCGCGAAGGGGCGCCCTTCCTGGGGGTGATGGGATATTTCGTCAACCCGGTGGCGCTGCGCCTGTCGCTTTCCACCGCGGCCACCTGGCGGGAGCTGCTGGCCGCCGCCCGGGAGACCGCCCTGGGCGCCTTCGCCCACCAGGAGCTGCCCTTCGCGCTGCTCGCCGGGAGCCTGCGGCCGGAGCGCGACCCCGCCCGCCCGGCGGTTTTCCAGGCGATGTTCGCCTTCCATCGATCGCCGGGGTCGCCGGGGTCGCCGGGGTCGCCGCGCGCGGAGGAGGGAGGGCTGGCCGAGCTGGCCCTCGGGCAGGACGGGGCGCGGCTGGACCTGGCGGGCCTCCCGCTCACCTCGGTGGCGCTGCCGGAGTGCCGCGCGCCGTTCGATCTGACCCTGCGCATGGCCGACGCGGCCGGCAGCCTGCCGGCGGTGCTGGAGGTCAACCGCGACCTGTTCGACGCCGTCACCGCCGAGCGGCTGCTGGGGCACCTCGCCAACCTCCTGACCGCCATGGTGGAGCGCCCGGCGGGGCCGGTGGCCGCGGCGGCGATGCTCTCGGCCGCCGAGCGGCGCCAGCTCGCGGCCTGGAACGACACGGCGGTGGACCTCCCGCCGACGTCCAGCCTGGCGGCGCTCTTTGCCGCGCAGGCGGCGCGCACGCCGGAGCGCGTGGCGCTCGCGGCCGGCGGCGAGCGCCTCACCTACCGCGAGCTGGACCGCCGCGTGGAGCTGCTGGCGCGGCGCCTGACCGCCCTGGGGGTGGGGCCGGAGGTGCGGGTGGCGGTGTCGCTCGGGCGCTCCGCCGGCCTGGTGGCCGCGCTGCTCGCGGTGCTCAGGGCGGGCGGGGCCTACCTGCCGCTCGATCCGGCGCTGCCGGCCGAGCGGCGCGCCTGGATGCTGGGCGACGCCGGCGCCGCGGTGCTGGTCGCCGCCGC
>JASLEW010000610.1 GCA_030150965.1 Thermoanaerobaculia bacterium
CTCGTCGGGGGCCTCGCGGTAGATGGCCAGGAAGCCCGGGCGCTTGAGCACCCGGCCGGCGGCGCGCAGGACGTAGGCGCCCCCCTTGCCCGCGGCGACATCCACCTGCGTCACGTCGAAGAGCGCCGGCAGCATCTGCGAGGCCACGAAGCGGTCCCAGATCAGCTTGTAGAGCTTCCACTCGTCCGCCTTGAGGAAGTCCTTGACGCTCTCCGGCGGCAGGTCGAAGGTGGTGGGACGGATGGCCTCGTGCGCGTCCTGCGCGCCCTTCTTCGAGGCGTAGCGGTTGGCCTTGGGCGGCAGCGCCGCCTCGCCATGGCTGGCGGCGATCCAGGCGCGCACCTCGCCCTCCGCCTCCTCGCTCACCCGCGTCGAGTCGGTGCGCATGTAGGTGATGAGGCCCACGGCGCCGCGGTCGCCGATCTCGCTGCCCTCGTAGAGCCCCTGGGCGAGGGCCATGGTGCGCTTGACCGAGAAGCCGAAGCGCCGCGCCGCCTCCTGCTGCAACCGGCTGGTGATGAACGGCGCCGCCGGCTTCTGCTGCGCCTCCTTGCGCTCGACCGCCTGCACGGTGAAACGGCCGCCCTCGAGGCCGGCGACGATCGCGGCCGCCTCCGTGCCGTTGCCGACCTCCGCCTTCCTGCCCTCGATGCGGTGCAGCCGGGCGAAGAACGGCGGCGGCTGCCTGGCCGCCAGCTCGGCCCCGATGTTCCAGTACTCCTGCGGCTGGAAGGCCTCGATCTCGGCCTGGCGGTCGCAGACCATCTTGAGCGCCACCGACTGCACCCTGCCGGCCGACAGCCCTTGCTTGACCTTCTCCCACAGCAGCGGCGACAGGCGGAAGCCCATCAGCCGGTCGAGCACCCGGCGGGCCTGCTGCGCGTCCACTTTCTTGAAGTCGATGTCACCCGGAGAGTCCAGCGCCTGCAGCACGGCGCGGCGGGTGATCTCGTTGAAGGTGACGCGGCGCACGTCCTCCGGCTTCTTGCCCAGGACCTCGAAGATGTGCCAGGCGATGGCCTCGCCCTCGCGGTCGGGGTCGGGCGCCAGGTAGACGGTGTCCGCCTTCTTGGCCGCGTCGCGCAGCCGCTTGACCACGTCCTTCTTGGCCGCCAGCACCTCGTAGCGCGGCTCGTAGCTGGGGCCGATCCCCATGTCCTTCTTGACGAGGTCGCGGATGTGCCCGACGGACGCCTCGACGGCGTACTGCCTGCCGAGGAACTTCTTGAGCGTCCTGGTCTTGGCTGGGCTTTCGACGATCAGCAGGTTCTTGGCCACGGTGCTTGAAAACGCCGCGGGGCGCCCTCCTTATTTCATTTGGTGTCGTCAGCGCGGGGGGTGGGTCGGCTCAGGAGCGCGCACACTACCATCGGCCCGACGACGGCTGCAAGAAGACCGCAAGCAGCGTGCTCCCCATTCTCCCACCTCACAACGTGCCGCCACCCCGCTCCCGCGGGGCGCTCCGGCCCGGCGCCAGGCGGTAGGTCCCATCCGCCAGGCGCTCGACGCGGCCGGCCATCTCCAGCTCCAGGAGCGCGGCGAGCACGGCGGGCAGCTCGAGGCCGGCGGTGGCGGCGATGTGCTCGGCGTTCTTGGAGTCACGGGAATCATGGGAATCATGGGAGTCACGGGAGTGACGGGAGTCTTGGGGGTCTGGCGAGGACCGGGAGCCGCGGGAGGCGCGGCGCGGCAGGGCAGCGAGCACCGCCTGCTGGGCCGGCGGCAGCGGCGCCGTGCGCCCGGTGTGCAATCCGCTCGGCCCAGGGGCGGCGCGGTCCGTCCCCTCGGTCGGGCGGGCCGCCCCGGCCGGCTCCGCCCGCCCCGCCAGGGCCGCGAGCACGTCCTCCGGGCGGCAGGCGAGCCCGGCGCCGGCGGCGATCAGGGCGTGCGGTCCCCAGGAGAGCGGCGAGCGGATCTCTCCCGGCACGGCGAGGACCGCCTTTCCCAGCTCGCGGGCGTGGCGGGCCGTGACCAGCGCGCCGGAGCGCGGCGTGGCCTGCACCACCAGCGTCACGCCGGCCAGGGCGGCGATGGTGCGGTTGCGCTCCGGGAAGTTCCAGCGCCGCGGCCCGGCGCCGCAGGGGAACTCGCTCACCACCGCGCCGCGCCCGGCGACCGCCGCGGCCAGGCGGGCGTGCCCGCGCGGATAGTCGACGCCCATGCCGCAGCCGAGGATGCCGACGGTCACCCCGCCCGCGGCGGCGAGGGCGCCGAGATGGGCCGCGGCGTCGATGCCGCGCGCCATGCCGGAGATCACCGCCACCCCCTCGCCGGCCAGGTGGAGGGCGAAGCGCCGGGCCGTCTCGCGGCCGTAGCGGTCGGCCAGCCGCGACCCGACGATGGCCACCGCCGGCCCGGTCCCGAGGGTGCCGCGGACCACCAGCGCCGGCGGCGCGGCAGCGAGCGCCGCGAGCGCCGCCAGGGCGGCGGGGTAGTCGTCGTCGAGCGCGGTGACGATGCGGGCGCCGAGGGCCGCGGCCGCCTGCTCCTCGGCGCCCGCGGCGGCGACGATCCGCGCCGGGTCGGCCCAGGGGATGCCGAGGGCCGGGGCAGGCTCGCCTGCCGCGCGGCCGGTCCGCTCCGCCGCGTCTCCGGCCGCCCCCTGCGCCACCCGCGCCGCCAGCCGGCAGACCTGGCGGCGCGGCAGGTCGCGCGCCGCATGCAGGGCGATGAGCAGCTCGCGGGGTGTGGGTCGGCGGTGCATCGGGCGGTCGCGGTCCTGCCTCCACCTCGATAGACGCAAAAGACCCGGCCGGCTGTCGCCGCCGCGCCGGCGGAGGTCCCGGCTCCGGGCGCCCTGAACGCCCGGGCCGTCCACCGGGACTCATCGACGTGCACCGCCGTTCGAGCGCCTTCTCCCGCGGCCACGGCGGCTCGCCGGGAGGGCTGGCGGCGGCGGCTCCGCCCGCGGAACGGACTGTGTATACTTGCCTTCACTGAGCGAATCTGTTTCGCACGGGAGCTCGATGTGAGAAGCCACCCGCATCTCCAGCCCATCCCACCGGGGCTCGTCGTCCGCCTCCTCGCGCCGCTCGCGCTGCTCGCGCTGCTGGCGACGGCGGCCTGCACCGGATTCGGCAAACCCGAGACCCCCGGCACGGAGCTGGCCTTCGGCGTCGACATGGCCCGGCGCGGCCTGTGGAGCGAGGCCATCTTCCGCTTCCAGGCGGCCGAGCGCGCCGAGCCCCAGAACCCGCGGGTGCAGAACAACCTGGGCGTCGCCTACGAGGCCCAGGGCGACTTCGACAAGGCGCTGGCGCACTACAAGAAGGCGTTGCAGCTCGCCCCCGACAGCAAGGAGGTGCGGGCCAACTACGCCCACTTCGTCGAGTACTACCAGAGCTACAAGAACCCGGAGAAAGGCAGGGCGAAGCCCTTCGGCAACCTCCCGTCGGGCGCCGCGGGCAAGGCGGGCGCGTCCGGGACCTCCTCGGCACCGGCGTCCGCGCCGCCCGCGGCCGGCCCCTCCGGCCCGTCTGGCCCCTCCGGAACACCGCCCGGCGCCGCCGGCGCCACCGGCGCCACTGGCGGCGCCGGCGAGTCGCCGGTCCGCGCGCCGAACCCCGGACAGCTCCCGCCGCCCCAGCCGGCGGCGCCGCCGCAGGGCGTGCAGGGTCCGCCGCCGCCCAATCCGCCGCCGCCCCCGGCACCTCTCGAGCCATCGCCGGGTGCGCTCCTCTAGCCGCCCGGTGGCCCGGTTCTCCCGCCGTCCTCAGGAGGTTCGCACCGTGATCCGCAAGCGCAGCTGGCTGCTCTCCCTGGCCCTCGGTCTCCTGGCGCTGCCGCTCTTCGGCGGCTCGGTGGAGGTGAAGCTCAAGCTGCCGCAGCGCGCCCGCCTCAACCTCCAGGGGCGCAAGTCGATCGCCGTGACGCCGTTCGTGGTGGTCACCAAGGAGGGCGAGACCAAGGTGCAGGGCAAGAACGTC
>JASLEW010000644.1 GCA_030150965.1 Thermoanaerobaculia bacterium
TGCCGGGACCACCGCTGCCGCCTCCTCCAGCACGCAGCCGCCGGCGCCGCCTCACGCGCCGGAGACCGGCTGGGCGCGGCGCCTCCTGGGGCGGTTCCACGTCACCGGCGTCTTCTGGTACCGCCTGCACGGCTGGGGCGCCGCGCACTGGCCGTCGTCGTTGATGTGGCTGATGATCCTGGTCTTCACCAGCTTCTTCTACGTCACCCTGATCAAGATCCGCGCCGCGGTGGCCGGCAACCTGGAGGCGGTCCTCGGGCCAGCCGGCTGGCTCCGCCGCCAGGTGCGCATCTACAGGACGCTGCGGAGCTTCGCCTGGTGCCTGACCGAGCGCTACGAGCGCCTGGTCTCGACCCGCCCGTTCGCCGTCGAGACCGCGGACCTGCAGCGCTGGCAGGAGCTGTGCGCCTCGGGCGCGGGCTTCATCCTGGTCACCGCCCACCTCGGCAACTGGGAGGTGGGCTCGATGCTCCCCGCCGCCTCCCTGGGGCGCCCGGTCCACGTGGTGCGCGAGGCCGAGGGCGACCCGCGGGCCCAGGAGTACATCTCCGAGCTGATGCGGCGGCAGCAGGAGGCGGTGCCGCACATCACCCACTTCGCCGACGACCCGCAGCTCGGGCTGCTGCTGCTCGACGCCCTCCGGCGCGGCGAGATCGTGGCCCTCCAGGGCGACCGGCCGCGCGCCGGCGGCAAGAGCGCGGTGATGACCCTGTTCGGCCGTCCCTTCCCGCTCCCCGTGGGTCCGGCGGCGCTCGCCCGCGCCGCCGGCGTTCCGCTGGTGCCGGTCTTCGTCTTTCGCACCGGCCGGCGCCGCTTCAACTGCCAGGTCCGGCCGCCGATCCATCTCCCCGCCACCGCCAACCGCGACGCCGACCTCCTCCAGGGCCTGCGGAGCTTCGCCGCCGAGCTGGAGCGGGCCATCGCCCACGCGCCGTTCCAGTGGTTCTGCTTCCGCCGCCTGTGGCCTGAGAGCTGAGGCTCGCGGCTCTCGGCTCCAGACGGTATCGGCACCGTTGGAGCCGGAGGTGGCCTTCAGGCCGCCTCGACGTCTGGAGGCTGCCGTCGCCACCTCCCTCAAGGTGGCGGATCCGCGGGGAGAGCGATGCGAGGGCGCGCTCGGATCGGGGGAGGGGATGGCGCCGGCGAGGATTTGCAGCCTGCGGCGCCGCTCACCGGCGCGGCGGCGGCTTGGGGACGGGCGCCCGGCGGCGACCGGCGACCGGCCGCCGAGCCCCTCCGCCGCTGCCGCCGGCGTCGGTACCGGTCTCGCCCAGGACGGCGGCCGTGTGCTCGCCCAGCCCGGGCGGCGGCGCCGCGGGCGCGGGGCGCCTGCCGTCGAAACAGAACGGGGCCGCGACCGTGGCGGGGGTGCCGTAGAGCCCGGCCGGCAGCTCGACGATCTGCCCGCGCCCGCGCGCCCGGGCGACCGCCTCGGCGATCGTGGCCGGCGGCCCGGCGGGCACGCGGTGGGCGCGCATGGCGGCGTCCCAATGCGCCACGGGGCGGCCGGCGAACCGTGCGGCGAGCAGGGCTTCGAGCTCCGTGCGGTTCGCCACCCGGTCGCCCGCCGTCGCGAAGCGAGGGTCGTCCGCCAGCTCGGGACGGTCGATCGCGGCGCAGAGGCGGCGCCAGAGCTCCTGGCTGCCGGCACCCACCACGAACCAGCCGTCCGCCGCCTGGAACGCCTGGTAGGGCGTGAGGTTGGGGTGCCCGGAGCCGAAGCGGCCGGGCTGGCGTCCGTCGCTCAGCCACGACTGCGCGGCGTAGGAGAGCAGAGCGGTGCCGGCGTCGGCGAGCGACACCTCGACCCGCACCCCGCGCCCGGTGGCGTCGCGCTGCCGCAGGGCGGCCAGCGTCGCCGGCGGCGGGCGCTCACGACCGCGCGATCCTAACAGGCGGCATGCCGCCCCGCCGTTGCCGCCAACCGCTGCCTAGGTGCGACTCCAAGCAGCACGGTCCAAGCTGCCGCCGGCCGGCCGCCACCGCTCTACTCGGCGGAGTCGATGGCCTCGATCACGGTTGCCAGCTCGCCGACGCCTTGACCGCTCCAACTTGGGACAATATGATCCATTTGATCTTTTTGGAGAGTCCACGTGAGAAAATCTGCATCCATCGCCGACGTCAAGGCCCACTTTGCCGACTGGGTGCGGACCGCCGAGGCGGGCGAGCCGGTCGTCGTCACCCGCCACGGCAAGCCGGTGGTGGCGCTGGTCCCGGCCGGGGAGCTGGAGCAGCTCGACCGGCTGCGGGCCGCGGGTCCCGAGAAAGGTCTGCTCAGCCTGGCCGGCGGCTGGGAAGCCTCCGAGGAGCTGGTCGATCTGGTTGCCGCGCAGCCGCGATCGGCGCCGCGCCACGGCTCCCTGCCCTGATCGAGGCGCCGAGACCGACGATCCCGGATCGGTCCTCGACCTGCCTTCGTCCTGCATGCAGTACCTCTTCGACACCGCCGCTGTTTCCGAGACCCTGCGCAGGGAGCCGGCCGCCGCCTACCTGCGCTGGCTGAGCGGCGTGCCACGCGCCGACCAGTTCACCAGCGCCATCGTGATCGCCGAGCTGTACCGCGGAGCTTTCCGTTCTTCCGTGCCGGTGCGCCATCTGCAGAGCATCGAGGAGCGCATCCTGCCGGCGCTCACGGTGCTGCCTTTCGACACCGCCACGGCGCGCGTCTACGGCGAGATCCAGGCGCATCTCGCCGCCACGGGCCAGGGCCTGGCCGACGCCGACCTGCAAATTGCCGCCACCGCAATTCACCACAACCTGTCGCTGGTGACCGGCAACCTGCGTCACTTCGAGCGCATCCCCGGCCTCCGCCTCGAACGGGTCCTGGCGGCGGCCCGCCGGGACATGGGCTGACGGCTGGCGAGCCGGCGGCCGCCAGCTGGCCGGGAGCTCCGGTGTCGCTACCGCTTCGGCACCTCGTTCCACCGGTAGTCGACCAGCAGCGGGATGCCGCTGCCGCTGCCCATCAGCCAGAGGATCGAGGGGCGCGGACGGATCGAGCCCATCAGGATCTCCCCCTCCTGGGTGCCGGTGACCGCCATGGTGGCGGCGAGGGCCTGGGCGTCGAGGCCGAGGTCGGTGGCGGCCAGGGTGGCGGCGACCCCCTCGACCGGCTGGCCGGTGCGCTGGTTGATGTAGGGGGAAACGGTCTGGCCGCCGACGTGGAGGCGCCGGTCGTCGCTCGCGTCGACCGCCAGCGCCTGGTCGCGCAGGTAGACCACGCCGAGCGGCTGCACCAAGCCGCCCACGGCCGGAATCGCCACCGGCCAGCCATGGCCGTCGCGGCCGATGCCGACGCCGCGCCAGACCGGGCCGGCGCGGACGAGGGCGTCGGCGGCGCCGTGCTGGCGCAGCACGGCGATCACCCGGTCGGCCGCCATGCCGGCGCGGAAGTCGGCCAGGTCGAGGGCGCTGCCGGCGGCGAGCGCGACCGTCTTCCTCGCCGGATCGAGGCCCAGGTTGCGGCAGGCGGCGGCGTCGACGGCCCGCTCCAGCTCCGCGGGGCCCGGAACGCCGGCCGGCGGCGGCCCGGCGGCATCGCGCCCCCAGAGCCGGTGGAGGTCGCGGCCGAGCGGCCCCTCCTTGCCGCTCGACCACCAGCAGAAGCTGATCGCGCGCACCAGCGCCTCGAACAGCCGCGGGTCAACCTCGGCGCCCGCCCTGCCGGCGGTGGCGTTGATCCGGGTGAGGCCGCCGTCCGGCCGCACGGCGTCGGTCAGCCGCTCCACCTCGGCGGCCTCGGCCAGGGCGGCGCGCAGCGCGGCGTCGGCGGCGTCGTGCGGCAGGTCCCGCACCTCGATCTCCAGCGCCTCGCCGAACACCTCTCCCCTGGCGCGCAGCGGATGAGCGGGGACCCGCACCGCGGCCGACGCACCCGCCTCGCCCGCCGGCCGCGAAACCGGCGGCGGCTGGGGAACCGTGGGCGCCAACGCCCGGTCCGGCAGGGCGCCGGCCAAGACCGCGGCGAAGAGCACCCAAGACGTGCCGAGCACCGGTTCAATCGCCGCCGATGTGCACGCGGGCGAAGCGGCGCTTGCCCACCTTCAGCAGGAACGGCTCGGCCCGCGGCCCGAGCTCCTGGAACGGCTCCGCGGCGCGGGCGCCGTCCACGGCAACCGCCCCCTGCTCGATCAGCCGCCGCGCCTCGGCGTTGCTCGGCGCGAGACCGGTCTCGGCGAGCAGCTTGATGAGCGTGCGCGCGCCGGCCAGGCGGTGCTCCGGCACGTCGTCCGGCACCCCGCCGGCGGAAAAAACCTTGCTGAAGCCGGCGGCGGCGGCATCCGCCGCCGCCGCGCCGTGATAATCGGCCACCAGGCGGCGGGCGAGGTCCTGCTTGACCTCCTTGGGGTGCAGCCAGCCGGCGGCGACCGCGGCGCGGCGGCGCTCGATCTCCGGCCGCGGCAGGTCGGTGAGCAGCAGCAGCCAATCCCACATCAGCTCGTCGGGGATCGACATGGCCTTGCCGTAGATCTCCTGCGGCGGATCCTCGACGGCGATGGAGTTGCCCAGGCTCTTCGACATCTTGTCGCTGCCGTCGGTGCCCACCAGCAGCGGCACGGTCAGCACCACCTGCGGCTCCTGGCCCTCCTCCTTCATCAGGTCGCGCCCCACCAGCAGGTTGAAGATCTGGTCGTGGCCGCCCAGCTCGACGTCGGTGGCGAGCGCCACCGAGTCGTAGCCCTGGACCAGCGGGTAGAGCAGCTCGTGCAGGTGGATCGGCCGGTTCTGCTCGAAGCGCTGGCGGAAGTCGTCGCGCTCCATCATCCGCGCCAGGGTGTAGCGCCCGGCCAGCCGGATCATCCCCTCGGCGCCGAGCGCCCGGTGCCAGCGGCTGTTGTAGGCCACCACCGTTTCGCCCTCGTCGAGGACCTTCCACACCTGGCGCTTGTAGGTCTCGGCGTTGGCCTCGATCTCCGCCTGGCTGAGCTGCGGCCGCGTGGCCTTCTTGCCGCTCGGGTCGCCGATCATGCCGGTGAAGTCGCCGATCAGGAAGACGACGCGGTGGCCCAGCTGCTGGAAATGCCGCATCTTGCGCAGCAGCACCGTATGCCCCAGGTGGAGGTCGGGGGCCGACGGATCGAACCCGGTCTTGACCGTCAGCGGCCTGCCGGTCCGCGCCGCCCGCTCCAGCTTCGCGCGCAGCTGCGCCTCGTCCACCAGATCGACCGCGCCGCGCGCCAGCAGCTCCATCTGCTCGTCGACCGGCGCGAAGCTCCTGACCCTGTCGGCACTCATCGCGTTCACCGCCGCGCAGCTTAGCAGAGCGCCCGCGCTCTCCCCGCCGCGGGCCGTCCGGCGCTGCTCGCGCCGCGCCGCGCGCCGGCCCC
>JASLEW010000692.1 GCA_030150965.1 Thermoanaerobaculia bacterium
GCCGCCCGGCGGCGTGGGGAGCCGGCAGCGTTGGCGGCGCCTGGAGAGCCTGGAGCGGTCGAAGGAGCCGGAAAGGCCTGGGGCGGCCTCGCCTGGCGAGGGCTGGCCTGGATGGCGGCGGCGGCGGTCTGCGGCACGCTCATGGCGCTGCCGCAGATCGTCGAGTTCCTGCGCATCCTGCCGCACTCGTTCCGCGGCTTCAAGGGCTACGCGGTGGGGGTGGCGACGATCGCCAGCTGGAACCCGCTCCAGGCCTTCGAATGGCTGCTGCCGATGCTCTTCGGCCGCATCGACGTGCGCGCCGGCGGCAACTTCTGGGGGCAGCGCTTCTACACGGGCGCGCCGCCGTTTTTCCCGTCGCTCTACCCGGGGCTCCTGGCGCTGGCGCTGGCCGCCGCGGCCGGCTGGCCCCGCGGCCGGCTGCGGCGGGCCGCCGGGTGGGCCTGGGGGGCGGTCGCCGCCGGCCTGTTCTGCTCGCTGGGCCGCTACAACCCGGCCATGGAGTGGCTGCTCGCCCACGCCGGCTCGGGAGCGCTGCGCTACCCGGTCAAGTTCTGGCTGCCGGTGGCGATGGGCGCGGGCCTGCTGTGCGGCATCGGCTTCGCGCGCCTCCTGGAGCCGGCGCCGTCGCCGTCGTCGCCGGCGGGCACTCCGGCCCGGCGGCGCTTCTTCTGGACGCTCGGCGGCCTGGCGGCGGCGATCGGCGTGCCCTGGGTGATCCTCAACGCCCTGCCGGGCACCGCCGTCCGCTGGCTGCGGCTGCTCATCCCGGCCGACCGCAACCTGCCCTTCGTGGCCAACGAGCGGCTGCGCTGGGCCGGCCTCTGCCTGTTCTCGCTGGTGATCCTGGGCCTCCTGGCGCTCGCCGCCTGGCGGCTGGTGCGCTCGCCGCGCGCCGCCTGGACCTGGGCCGGGCTGCTGCTCGCGGTGCACGCTGCGGCGCAGGTCTGGCTGCTGCAGCCGCTCTACCCGACGGACGCGGTGACGCCCTACCGCGTCCCGCCCCCCGGCCTGGTGTTCCTGCCGCCCGAGGAGACGGTGGTGAACCCGGAGTTCGAGCACCTCTTCGGGCCGTCCCGGCTGGGGAGCGGCAGGTTCGCCTCGGCCGACCTGTGGTGGCTGGAGCGCCGCGCCTTCTACGAGCTGTTCCCGTTCACCGGGGCGATGTGGGGCCGGCGCTACGAGCTGGCCGAGTCGCCGGAGGGGCTCGACACCTACCTGACGCGGATGGCCCAGGGCGGCATGCGGGACGCCTCGGACGAGCACCGGCTGCGGCTCCTGGCGGCCTGGGGCGTCGGACGGCTGGTGATCGAGCGGGCCCTGGCGCCGCAGGCCGCCCAGGTGCGCCTGCTGGGGAAGCTCCCGAGCTTCGGCCAGGAGGTCTACTTCTACGAGCTGCTCAACCGGGCGCCGGAGGCCTACCTGGCGCGGCACGTCTGGTACGCCTCGACGATGACCACCGCCTACCGCATGCTGCAGAGCCCGGCGTTCGACCCGCGGACGGATGCGGTCCTGCCGGGGACGGGGCCGAAGAGCGTCTCGGCGGGCGGCGCGGCGCGGGTGACCCGGCGCGGGCCGGAGGCCCTGGAGGTGGAGGTGGAGGTGGGCGAGGGCGGTTCGGTGCTGGTGGTGCAGCGGGCGAAGCTCCTCTACCGCGCCGCGATCGACGGCCGGCCGGCCGAGGTGCTGACCGCCAACCTCCACCGCAACGGGGTGGTGGTGCCGGCCGGGCACCACGTGGTGCGGATGTGGGTGGACCGCACCGGCTTCCACCGCGCGCTGGCGGCGGCGGCGGTCGGCCTGGCCGCGCTGCCGCTGCTCGCCCTGGGAGCGGGCCGCTGGCCCCGGACGGCGCCGGTGCCGGTGGCGGTGACCACCCCGGCGGAGCCGGAGCAGGCGGCGGAGGCTGCGGACGGCCCTGCCGGGGACGCCGGGCGCCCTGCCCCCGCCTCCCCGCCCTCCGCTCCCCTGGCCGGTGACATCCCGGCCGCGGCGCCGGTGCCCGTGGCCGGGGCCAACGATGCCGACGCCGGCGACGATGCCAACGATGCCAACGATGCCGACGACGCCGGCGGCGCCGCCGACGGGGCCGGCTGGTAACATTGCGCCGCGTCATGGACGAGACCGGAACGAGCGGCGGGGTGGCGGCGGGTGCGGGCGCGGGCGGGGAGCCGACGCGCCGGCGCCTGCGCAAGGTGCTGATCGCCAACCGCGGCGAGATCGCGGTGCGCGTGGTCCGCGCCCTGCGCGAGATGGGGATCCGCAGCGCCGTCATCTATTCGGAGGCGGACCGCCTGGGCCTGCCCGTGCTGCTGGCCGACGAGGCCCACCCGATCGGCCCGGCGCCGTCGCGCGAGAGCTACCTGCGCGCCGAGGCGATCGTGCGGCTGGCGGTCGACATCGGCGCCGACGGCGTCCACCCGGGCTACGGCTTCCTGTCCGAGCGCGCCGAGTTCGCGCGCCTGTGCCGCGACGCCGGGCTGGTGTTCATCGGCCCCTCGCCCGAGGCCATCGCGGCGATGGGGAGCAAGGTCGAGAGCCGGCGGCTGATGATCCGGGCCGGCGTGCCGGTGGTCCCCGGCGGGCAGGACGCCCTGCCCGACCTGGAGACGGCACAGCGGGCGGCGGCCGGCATCGGCTACCCGGTGATGCTCAAGGCGGCGGCGGGCGGCGGCGGCAAGGGCATGCGGGCGGTGATGCGGGAGGCGGACCTCGCCGCCGCCTACCGCGCCGCGCGCTCCGAGGCGGCGGCCAGCTTCGGCGACGACGCGGTCTACCTGGAGAAGCTGATCGAGGCGCCGCGCCACGTCGAGATCCAGGTGATGGGCGACCTGCACGGCCGCCTGGTCTCGCTCGGCGAGCGCGAGTGCTCGCTGCAGCGCCGGCACCAGAAGGTGGTCGAGGAGGCGCCGTCGGTGGTGGTGACGCCGGAGCTGCGCCGGCGCATGGGCGAGGCGGCGGTGGCGGCGGCGCGCGCCGTCGGCTACAGCAACGCCGGCACGGTCGAGTTCCTGCTCGACGCCTCCGGGAGGTTCTTCTTCCTGGAGATGAACACCCGCCTCCAGGTGGAGCATCCGGTGACCGAGTGGGTGACCGGCATCGACCTGGTGGCGGCGCAGCTCCGCGTCGCCCAGGGCGAGCCGCTCGGCCCCGAGTTCGACGACGTGACGCCGCGCGGCCACGCGATCGAGGTGCGGCTCTACGCCGAGGATCCCTTCCAGCGCTTCACGCCGTCGCCCGGCAGGATCGAGGTGCTGCGCCTGCCCGAGGGGACCGGCATCCGCAACGACAGCGGCGTCTACGAAGGCTCCGAGGTGTCGATCCACTACGACCCGATGCTGGCCAAGCTGAGCGTCTGGGCGGCCGACCGGGAGCGGGCGATGGACCGCCTCGGCCGGGCGCTCGCCGAGCTGCGCATCGAGGGCATCCGCACCACGGTGCCGCTCTACCGGGCGCTGCTCGCCGATGCGGATTTCCGCGCCGGCCGCCTCGACATCGGCATGCTCGACCGCAAGCTCGAGGCCGGCGCGCTGCGGCCGCCCGACCCGGCCGACCCGGCCCACCCCGAGACCGGCGGGGCGCCGGCCGACCTGGCGCTGCTGGCGCTGGCGGCGGCGGCGATCGCCCACTACGAGCAGGCGCGGCGGACCACGGCCACGCCGGTGCGGGCGGGTGCGGGGGCCGGCGATGCGGCGGCGGCGACCGGCGGGGGGCCGGGGGAGGCCGCCGA
>JASLEW010000704.1 GCA_030150965.1 Thermoanaerobaculia bacterium
GGCGGTCGCCGGTGCGGCCGGCTCGTCCCCGCGCCCGGTCGTCGCGCCTCCTGCCGCCGGCGTGCCGCGCTCCGAGCCGCCCATCCGCGGCGCCGCCGGCGCCCGGGTGGTGCAGTCCACGGCGCTCACCGCCCCGCCGCCGCCGCCGCGGGTGGACATCAATCACGCCAGCCTGAAGGAGCTGCAGACCCTCCCGGGAGTGGATGCCGAGACCGCGGCCAGGATCGTCGCCTCGCGCCCCTTTGCCGACGTCGAGGCGCTGGAGCGCACCGGCATGTCCGCCGCGGACATCGCCCGCCTCGCCCCCCTGGCCTCGACCGGCCCGGAGCCCTCCACCGCCCCGCCGCCGCGCCGATGACCGCCGGCTGCCGGTCCATCCGCCGATCCATCCACGGCCAGCCGGTCCGGGGTGGCAGGTGCGGGAGGCTGCCTGATCCTTGATCTGGATCACCCTGCCGGCACCAGGCGCAGGATCAGCGCCAGGAGCGTCGGCAGGACGATCGCGGGAGTCGCCCACAGGCCGAACCTCATGAGCCGCGTGGTCGGCAGCTCCTCCCCCTCGCGCCGCGCGATCGCCAGGACGAGCATCGTCGCGAGCGACCCCACGGGGGTCACCATCGGGCCCATGTCGACGCCGACGAGGGCGGCGAGGACCGCGGCGGCCGAGGCATGCGCGGCGAGCAGTATCCGGCGCGCCAGGAGCGCCGCCGGCAGGTTGTTCACCAGGTTGGCGGCGCCTCCGGCCACCCCCGCGGCGGCGGCGAGCCCGGCCGGCGATCCGCCGCGGAGGTGCGCCAGCCAGGCCGCCGAAGCGCCGACGATGCCCAGGTTGGCCAGGCCCTGCACGGCGACGAAGAGCCCGATGACGAACGGGAAGAGGCTCCACGAGAGCTCGCCCAGCGCGCCGGGGCCCACCCTGCCGGTCGCCACGCCGGCGACCGCCAGGACGCCGCTGCCGGCAAAGGCGACGACGTAGGGCTCGAGCCCGGCGAGCGGCGCCAGGAAGTACCCCACGAGCACGACGCCGAGCACGGCGACGCAGGCGAGAAAGTAGGCGCGGTGCGGCAAGACGCTCGCCGGCTCTGCCAGGGATCCGCCGTCGAAGCGAGCGGGGATCTCGTGCCGGCAGTGCCACCGGAGCAGGGCGTAGGTGACGGCGAGCGCCACCAGCTGCGGCACGAGCATCGCGGCGGCGAACGTGGCAAACGTCAGGTGGAAGGCGTCGGCGAAGAGGAGGTTGGTGAGATTGCTGATCGGCAGCAGGAGCGAACCGACGTTCGCCACGAAGGCGCAGAGCAGGACGTAGGGCGCCGCGGGAAGCCGGAGCCGCTTGACCAGGGCGAGCAGGATCGGGGTCAGGATGACCGCCGTGGTGTCGAGCGACAGCGTCGCGATGACGACCGCGCCGAGGACGAAGGCGTTGCGGTAGAGTGCGCGCCCGTTTCCCGCCGCCGCGCGGGCGCAGTGGATCGCCGCCCAGTCGAAGAAGCCGCTCTTGCCCACCAGGAGGGAGAGCGCGAGGAGCGAGAGGAGGAAGAGGAGGGCGTTCTTGCCCGCCAGGGTGGCGGCGACCGCCTGCCGCGGCGAGACCAGCCCGAGCCCGAGCATGGCCGCCGCCCCGAGCACCGTCCACCAGGCCTCGTTGCAGCGGCGTGGCCGCCAGACCACGAGGGCCAGCATGGCGGCGAAGACGGCGACGGTGACGACGATTCGCGGCGTGCCCGTCATGCCCGCCGGGTTGAACACCTGATTGCGGCCCTCGCGTATGAGGGATGCAGCGCCGCCGGCTCTGCGCGGAGCATCGGGCGGCTTTACACCTTGCGGATGGGCCCGGGATACTGGGACAGTTGCTCGTCGCTGGTGAGGAGGGTGATCCCCTCGCTGAGGGCTTGGGCCAGCAACAGGCGATCGAAGGGATCTTTGTGCAACGGCGGGAGGACGTCGATGCCCACCGCATGTTGGCTGGTGACGGGCAACTCGGCGTAGCCGTTGTCGAGCAGCCCGCGGCGCAGCAGGCGGGGCTCGACCCGGAAGTCTTCTCGTCCCAGGGTGCTCTTGATTGCGATCTCCCAAAGGCTGGCGGCGCTGAACCAGAGCTCATTCTCCGGATCGTTCAGGAGCTTGCGCGCCGCCGGGGAGAGCCGCGCGGGCTGGCCGGCGGCCCAGAGGAGGAGCTGGGTGTCCAGTAGGAGCTTCACCCTCCACTTCCGAACAGGGCGGCGATCTCCGCATCGCCCATGTGATTGAAATCATCGGGCACGGCAATCTCACCTGCCAGGAACCCCAACCGCCGCGGCTCCGCGGGAGCGTCCAGCGCCGCCACCTTCACCAGCGGCCTGCCCGCCTTGGCGATCACGAAGGCCTCTCCCCTGGCAGCCCGATCGACCAGCTTCGAGAGCTGAGTCTTGGCTTCGTGGATGTTGACGGTGACCATGGCGCTCTTCTGAACTAGACTAATAGAACTAAGTCTATCCCTTGGCCTGTACCTCGTCAAGGCAGGGCCGTGTGTGCCAGCGCTGACCTCCAGGGCTTGCGCCGGGTCACCGTCCGGTCTGCCCCCGGCCGTTCGGTGACGCGAGCTTCAGCGCCGGCCTGGATCCGCCGCCTCCAGGCGGGCCAGGCGCGCCGCGAGCTGCTCGAGCAGCGCCTGCTGCCGGGCGAGGCGCTAAAGCCGGCAAGGACCGCGCCGCCGCCGTAGATCACCGACGGGGTCGGCCGGATCGATCAGCAGGGACGCCTGCTCGGAGATCCCGGGCAGCAGCCTGCTAGTCCTCGTAGGTGAGCTGCGGCGGGCTGTATCGCGAACGGCCATGGCGCACCGCCGTCTCACCCCTTCGCCGCGGGGCTGAACGGGTTGAGGCAGGCGACCCCGGTCGGCGCCACGTCCCGCACGTTGCGGGTCACCAGGGTGAGGTTCCGGGCGATGGCGGTGGCGGCGAGCAGCCCGTCGAGGACCGGCAGGGGATTGGGGACGTTGAGCCGTCCCCACAGGTCGGCGGTCTCCTCGTCCACCGGCAGCAGGCGGCCGGCCGCGGCCGCCGCCACGTCGTGCAGCCAGGCCGCGAGCGCCGCCGCACCCGCCGGATCGCGGCGCCGGATGCTCTCGATCCCCTTGCGGATCTCGCCCAGCGTCAGCACGCTCACGTAGATCGCCTCGGACGGGACCGCCGCGAACCAGGCGGCGACGCCGGGATTGCAGCGCGCTCCCTTGCGCAGCTCCGACAGGACGTTGGTGTCGAGCAGGTAGCGCAAGCGTTGTCCGTCGCCCGCGTGGTCCGCGTCGTCAGCGTGGTCCGCGTGATCCGCGTCGTCCGGGGCCGTCCGGGATCGTCCGCTCAGAGGTCCACGTCGCGGCCGAGGTCCGGCGCGCGCACGAAGTCGGCGTCCTCGCCGACCGGCGGCATGGCCAGCAGCAGGTCCTTGAGCGGCCGGCCGGCGCTCCCCAGGAGAGCCTGGCGCAGGATCTCGCGGTGCTCGGCCTCCGCCGAGCGGCCGTGCCGCGCCGCCCGCCGCTTCAGCTCGCGCACCACCGCCTCCTCCAGGTTGCGCACGATGAGCTGACAGCCGCTCCCGCTCTTGGTCGTCTCACTCATGCTATCGATGATAGCACACCTCGGCCGGACCCTCCCTCCCGTCCCCCCCTCCGGCCATCCGGCGCCCGCGCCCGCCGCCGCCACGCCGCCTCCCGGGGCCGCCCGTCTCGCGCTTCTCCCGCTCATTCCGTCCATCCGCTCCATCCTCTCCATTCCGCTCCTCCCGCCTTCCCGGCCGCGACGCGGCCCATGGTGCCCTGCTAATCTATAGACGCGATGGAGGGCGCCGAAACGCACCTGGAGACCCCGACCGAGGCGAGCGGCGCCGCCGCGGCCGGCCCC
>JASLEW010000705.1 GCA_030150965.1 Thermoanaerobaculia bacterium
AGCGTCACCTACACCGCGAGCTGCAACATCTCGGCCGCGGCCACCGGCACGCTGAGCGATACGGCGACGGTCGCGGCCCCGGCCGGGGTCACCGATCCCAACCCGGGCAACAACTCCGCCACCGACAGCGACACGCTGGCCGGCAGCGCGGACCTCTCGATCACCAAGACCGACGGCGTCACCACGGTGACCCCGGGCGGCTCGGTGACCTACACCATCACCGCCGGCAACGCGGGCCCGAGCAACGCCGCCGGGGCCACCGTCGCCGACGCCCTGCCGGCCTCGCTCAGCTGCAGCTGGACCTGCGTGGGCGCGGGCGGCGGCACCTGCACCGCCTCCGGCTCCGGCAGCATCAACGACACCGTCAACCTGCCGAGCGGCGGCAGCGTCACCTACACGGTGAGCTGCACGCTCGCGGTCACCGCCACCGGCACGCTGACCAACACCGCCACGGTGACCGCTCCGGCGGGTGTCTCCGACCCGAACCCGGCCAACAACTCGGCGACCGACAGCGACACCATCGGCGCCCGGCCCGGAGCCGTGGTCACCGGCACCAAGACGGTCTCCGCCGGGCCGTACGCCGTCGGCGGCACCGTCACCTACACGGTGAAGCTGACCAACTCCGGCCCCGCGGCCCAGGCCGACAACCCGGGCAACGAGTTCACCGACGTGCTGCCGTCGGGGCTGGCGCTCGACAGCGCCACGGCGACGAGCGGCACCGCGGCGACGAACACCGGCACCAACACCGTCACCTGGAACGGCTCGATCCCGGCCGGCGGCTCGGTGACGATCACCATCACCGCGACGATCCTCGGCAGCGCGGCCGGTCAAACGGTCGCGAACCAGGGGTCGATCGCCTACGACAGCGACGGCAACGGCACCAACGACGCGACGGCGCAGACCGACGATCCGGGCCTGCCCGGGGCCGCCGACCCCACCAGCTTCACGGTGACGGCGGCGACCTCCGAGATCCCGGCCCTCTCGACCCTGGGGTTGCTGCTGCTGACGTTGGCCCTGGCGGCGCTGGCCTTCGTCCAGCTGAGGCGCCGCCGGTCCGCCTGATGTAGCTCGGGTCCCCGCCCGGGGCGGCCCCTCGGGGCCGCCCCGGCTCAAGCCGGCTTCGGAGCGCCGGCTTCCTGCCGGAGCAGCGCTTCCAGCGCGGGCAGCTCCACCGGCTTGACCAAGTGGTGGTCGAAGCCGGCCTCCTGCGTCTGGCGGCGGTCCTCCTCCTGGCCCCAGCCGGTGAGCGCGACCAGGACGATGGGCTCGCCGTGCCAGCGCTCCCGGATCCGGCGCGCCACGTCGAAGCCGGTGAGCTTCGGCATGCCGAGGTCGAGCAGCACGACGTCGGGCCGGAAGCCGGGGATCAGGTCGATCGCCGACAGCCCGTCGTAGGCGGCCGCCGATTCGTAGCCGAGGAGGCTCAGCAGCTGCGACAGGCTGTCGGCGGAATCGTGGTTGTCGTCGACCACCAGGATGCGGCGCAGGCGCGGGGCGGCCGGCGGAGCGCTCTCGGCGGCCTGCTCTCCGGCCGCGGCGGCGGCCTGGGCGGCCGCCGGCGGCAGGCGCACGATGAACTCGCTGCCTTTGCCGGGACCGTCGCTCCGCGCCTCGACCGTGCCGCCGTGCATCTCGACCAGACGGTGCACCAGCGTCAGGCCGATCCCCAGGCCGCCGCGGGAGCGATCCTGCGCCGGGTCGACCTGCACGAACATGTCGAAGATCTGCGCCAGCGCGCCGGCAGGGATGCCGACCCCGTCGTCGCTGACCCGCACCACGATGGCGTCCGCTTCGCGCTCGGCGTCGATCCGGATGTGGCCGCCGCGGTCGCTGTACCTGGCGGCGTTGTTGAGGAGATTGGAGAAGATCTGCGCCAGCCTCACCGGATCGGCGTCCAAGAGCACCGGCTCCGCGGGCAGCGCCACGGTCAGCTGGTTCTCCGCCGCCTCGATCAACGGCCGGCTGGTCTCCACCGCGCTCTGCATCACCGCCGCCAGCTCCACGCGCTCGAAGCGCAGCTCCATCCGGTTGCGGGTGATCCGCGAGACGTCCAGCAGATCGTCCACCATCCGCACCAGGTGCGCCAGCTGGCGCTCGATCGTTTCGTACGATTGGCGCAGCCGGCCGGGATCCGCCAGCGACTGCTTCATGATCTCCAGCGAGTTGCGGATCGGCGCCAGCGGATTGCGCAACTCGTGCGCCAGCGTCGCCAGGAACTCGTCCTTGCGCCGGTCGGCCTCCTTGAGCGCCGCGGCGGCCTGCTTGGCGGGGGTGATGTCCCGGGCGATCTTCGACGCGCCGATGATCCGTCCGCTCCCGTCCTTGACCGGCGAGATGGTGAGCGAGACCTCGATCATCCGGCCGTCCCTGCGCCGGCGGACGGTCTCGAAGTGGTCCACCCTCTGACCCTCGCACAGCCGCGCCAGGATCTCCGTCTCCTCCTCCGCGCGGTCGGCGGGGATGATCAGCGAGATGTGCCGGCCCAGCGCCTGCTCCGCCGTGTAACCGAACAGGCGCTCGGCTCCCGCGTTCCAGCTGCGGATGACGCCGTCGAGCGACTTGCTGACGATGGCGTCGTCCGAGGATTGGACGATCGCGGCCAGGGTGGCCTGCGTCTCCTCGGCCTGGCGCAGCTCCTCGGCCGCCTGGCGGCGCAGCTTCGCCAGGCTCACCAGCGCCTGCACGCGCGCCAGCAGCTCGCCCGCGCTGAAGGGCTTGACCAGGTAGTCGACGGCGCCCGCCTCCAGGCCCTCGACGCTGGCCTCCTCGCCGGCGCGCGCCGAGAGCAGGATCACCGGCACGCTCCGGGTGTAGGGGCTGGCACGCAGGCGGCGCAGCAGCTCGAGGCCGTCCATGGCCGGCATCATCACGTCCGCCAGGAGCAGGTCGGGCGGGTGCTCGAGGGCGGCGGCCAGCGCCGCCTCGCCGTCGGCCACCGCCGTCACCGCGAAGCGCTCCTCGAGCAGGCGTTGCACATAGGCCCGCATGTCGGCGTTGTCGTCGGCCAGGAGGATCCGCGGCCGGTCCGCCGGCGGGGTGTCGTCGCGGTCGGGTACGGTTGGATCGGCGCTCGGGTCGTCGGCGGTCATGCGGCTTTTCCGGCTTGGGACAGGTCGCGGCCGAGGATCGACGCCTTCCGGCCATCACCATCTGCGGCCGCCGGGCGACCACGTCGCTGAGGAGCACCCTACGCCGGAGGGTAGGGAGGGCCTATGGTATCCCCGGACGGCCCGAGGCGCCACAGACCCGGGTCAGAAGCCCACGTAGACCCGCTGCACCCGCGGGCCGAGGCGCGCCAGCAGCTCGTAGGCGAAGGTGCCGGCCTGCCCGGCCACCGCCTCGGGCCGCAGCTCGGCGCCGTGGTGGACGCCGAAGAGCAGGGCCTCGCTGCCGGCGGCGGCGTCGGGGGCGGCGGAGAGGTCCACGATCATCGAGTCCATCGAGATCCGGCCGAGGATCGGCGCCGGATGGCCGTCCACCAGGGCGGCGCCGCGGTTGGAGAGCGACCAGGGAATGCCGTCGTGATAGCCGAGCGGGAGCACGCCCACGCGCTGGCGCTCGGCCGTGGTGACGTAGGTCCCGTTGTAGCCGACGCGGTCGCCGCGCGCGAGGGTCCGCACCTCGACGACCCGGCTCAGCAGGGTGACGGCGAGCTGCAGCGGCAGCGCCGCGGCCACCGCGGCCGAGGGATAGATGCCGTAGAGGCCGATGCCCAGGCGGACCATGCCGTAGCGCGCCGCGGGCCAGCGCGCCGCGGCGGCGGTGGCGGCGGCGTGGCAGAGGAGGCCGTCGAAGCCTGCCGCGGCCAGCTCGTCGCGGGCCCGATCGAAGAGCGCGATCTGCTGCCGCGTGTCGGCGTCGGCCGCGGGGTCCTCGGCGCTGGCGAAGTGGGTCATCAGCCCGGTCACCTGGAGCGCGCCGGTGGCGGTCACCGCCCGCGCCAGCGCCAGCGCCTCGCCCGGCGCCACGCCGACCCGGTGCATGCCGCTGTCCACCTCCAGGTGGACCGGCAGCCGGCGCCCCGCGGCCTGGGCGCGCGCCGCGGCGGCGAGCGGCTCGACCAGGGCGAACGAGTAGACCGCCGGCAGCAGCTCGAAGCGGGCGAGCTTGGCGGCCTCCTCGGGAGTCGGCAGGGTCACCAGGATGGGCAGCTGGATGCCGGCGCGGCGCAGGGCGATCCCCTCGTCGGCGGTCGAGACGCCCAGGTGATCGACGCCGGCCTCCGAGAACCAGGAGGAGAGGCGCACCAGGTCGCTGCCGTAGGCCAGCGCCTTGACCATCGCCATGATGCGCGTCCCCGGGCCGCAGGCGCGGCGGAAGCTCGCGACGTTGCCGGCCACCGCGCCCAGGTCCACCACCAGCCGGTTGGGCGCCATGGCCTCCATCAGGTCCTGCGCGGCGGCGGCGATGCCGCTGTGGCGCGGGCCCTTGAGCAGCAGCGTGTCGCCGGGCGCGAGCAGGCCGCGCAGCCGCCGGCGCACCGCCGCGGCGTCGGCCAGGATCTCGGCCTGGCCCGCCGGATGCGCCGCCAGGTAGGCGTCGCGCGTGCCGGCCAGGCCGCCGGCGCCGCCGTCGACGAGCAGCAGGGCGTCGAAGCCGTGCTCGCCGGCCAGGGCGCCGACCGCGGCGTACTCGGCGGCGGCGCGCCCCCCGAGCTCGCCCATGCCGCCGAAGACGAACACCTTGCGCGAGCCCCGGGCCGCCAGCTCCGAGGCGGTGCGCAGGGCGGCGCGCACCGAGATCGGGTCGGCGCTCACCAGGTCGTTGACCAGGACGAACCCGGCGGGGGAGCGCCAGACCTCCAGCCGCGTGGGCGGCGGCGCATAGTCGCGCAGGCTCTCGGCGATGCGCTCCGCCGGCACGCCGAGCAGGTGCGCGGCGCCGATGGCGACCAGCACGTCCTCGACGATCTCGGCCGAGCGGGTGCGCACCCGCAGGACATGCCGCTGCCCGGACGGGAAGACCACCTCCAGCTCCTCCGCCCAGCCGTCGGCGCCGGCCGGCGCGACCGGTGTGCGCGCGGCGAGGCGCGGCAGCAGCGGGTCGCCGGGGAAGCCCACGCGGCGGCAGGCGAGGCGCGCCGCCTCCTCGGCGATCAGCGGGTCGCCCGCGGGCAGCAGCAGCCAGCTGCCGGGGGCTTCCGTTCCCGGCGGTCCTGCCGGGATGCCGGCGAAGAGCGCGAGCTTCTCCCGCGCCAGCTGCCGCCGGCCGGTGAAGGCGCCGATGTGGGCCAGGCCGACGTTGGTGAGGATGCCGCAGTCGGGGGCGAGGATCGCGGCGAGCGCCGCCATCTCGCCGGGCGCCGAGATCCCGGCCTCGAAGACCGCCACCGCCGTGCCCGGCGGCGCCGCCAGGACGGCCAGCGGCACCCCGATCTGGCTGTTGAAGCTGCCCGGGCTGGCGGCGGCGGCGAAGGTGCCGACGAGCTGCGCGTAGAGCGCATCCTTGACCACCGTCTTGCCGTTGCTGCCGGTGACCGCCACCACCCGGCCGAGGTGGGCGCGGCGGTACCAGGCGGCCAGCCGCTGGAGCGCGGCCAGGGGAGAGTCCACGGCGACGGTGGAGAGGCCGGCGGCCGGCGGCGCCGCGCGCTCCACCAGCGCCGCCACCGCGCCGCCGGCCGCCGCCTGGCCGACGAAGGCGTGGCCGTCGGCGCTCC
>JASLEW010000860.1 GCA_030150965.1 Thermoanaerobaculia bacterium
GGCCGAGGTCCACCAGGCTCGCCTCCGAGGCGTCGGCCGAGGCGTAGGCGGAGCCGTCGGGCCCCACGGCCAGCGCCGCCACCTCCGGCTCGTCGGCCTGGAAGAGGGTCTGCGCGCGGCCGTCGGCGGCGAGGCGCAGGATCAACCCGCGGCCGGCGGTGCCCAGGAGCAGGTCGCCGCCGGGCAGGAAGGCCAGCGAGCGGACGTGGGCGTCGGGGACGGTCACCAGCACCTCGCCGTGGCCCTGGGCGTCGACGCGGAAGAGCTTGCCCTGGGTGCCGGTGGCGACCAGGAGCCGCCCCGCGGCGTCGCGCGCCAGCGCCCAGATGTAGGTCTCGCCCGGATCGAAGAAGACCGTGGCCTTCCTCGGGGCGCCGCCCCTGGCGCCGCCGGCGCCGGCGCCGGCGGCGCCAGGGGCGGCGATGCGGTAGACCTTGCCATGCGGCGAGGTGCCGGCGAAGACGGTGCCGTCGGCATCGGCCCAGACGGCGAACACCTCGGGCTCCGGCGCGGCGAACAGCTCCTCGACCGAGCCGTCGGCGCGCACCAGGAGGACCTTGCCGGAGTTGCCGGTGCCGGCCACCCAGCCGTCGCCGCCGTGCCAATGCACCGGCGCGGCGCAGAACAGGAAGGGCTCGGCGACGGTCGCCACCCGCGCCGCACGCGGCGCCAGGCGCAGGCGGCCGAGGGCATCGACGCTGGCGGAGGCCAGCTTGCCGCCCAGGAAGCCGGCGGCGCCCTGGGTCTGGAAGACGCGCACCTGGGTGGCGCGGGCCGGCGGCGCGCCCAGCGCCGCGAGGACCACCAGGCCGGTCACGGCGGCCGCGCGCATCCTCATCGCCCCTCCGGACCGCGCCCGGCGGCAGCGGGTGCGGCCAACGCCACCTCGTCGCCGGAGAGCGCCGGCACCGCGTCGGAGTCGCCCGGCGGCGGCTCCGGCAGGTCGCTGCGCCGCACCTCGAGGTCGATGCGCAGCAGGCCCTCGAGCGGCACGTCGAGGGTCTCGTGCCGCTCCTGCACGATCGCCGAGCGCAGCGCCACCGCGCCCCCCGCCGAGGCGGAGGCGGTCCACAGCGAGCGCAGCGAGCCCGGCAGCCGCGGCAGCACCTCGCCGGCCACCGCCAGGCCGCTGCCCGGGAAGAAGCCGAGCAGGGCCAGGTCGCGCTTCGAGTGCAGCGAGCGCAGCAAGGCCACCGCCTGGGGGAAGGTCGCCGGCTCGACCGGCGCCAGGGCGAGGCGCGCGCCGTCGGCGCTGGCGCCGTCGCCGATCAGCAGCGAGTAGCGGCCGAGCGGCAGGTCGGCCGGCAGGCGCAGCTCGAAGGCGCGGCGGAAACGCTGGCCGCGATAGGCCTGGAGCTCCACCTCGATGCCCAGGCGGTCGCCCGGATGCACCACGGTGTGGTCGGCATGCGCCGCCACCACCGCCGCCGCCATCGGCTGCGGCGACTGCTCGACGTCCACCTGGAGATCCTCGACGTGGACCCGCTGCAGGGCGTTCTGCATGAGATAGGTGATGACCGCCACCAGGTGCCCCGCCATGGCGGTGCCGGCGCTCTCGCCGTCGAAGCTCTGGTGCACCGTCAGGTCGCCCTCCTGTGCCAGGCGGATGTGGGCGGTCATGTCGATGCTCTGCGGCCCGCCGGCGTAGGAGGCCGAGTCGAGTCCGGAGAGCAGGGTGCTCCCGGCGAGCATCGGCAGCAGCTCGGGGATGTCGGCCAGGCGGACGTGGAACAGGCGGGGACCCTGGCCGTCGGGCCTGGGCGCGCCGCCGATGCGCACCACCATCGGGATCATCGGCGCCTGGGCGCCCAGGCGCCCCTCGATGCCGGCGTTGCGGTCCTGCTCGAAGGCGCCCACCGTCGGCCCGAGGTTCGCCACCTTGAAGGAGGTCTGCTGGCTGGAGAGGACGGTGATGACGTCCGCCGCCGCCATCGGCACGTGCACCGGGCCGAGGCCGAGGAAGGGGTGGCCGAAGGCGAGGATGCGGTCGCCCAGGTGGTCGGTCACCGTGCCGGTCGCCGCCAGCTCGAAATCGCCCTCGATCAGCACCGCCGCGACGGCGCTGCCGGGCACCAGGTCGGGCGGGGGCGCCGCCGGCCCGGGGGCCGGCGCGGCGGCATGGCCGGCGGGGGTCACGCTCCCCAGGGCCTGGCGCAGGAAGCCGCGCGACAGGCTGCCGAAGCCCGAGGTCATCCATTCGATGCCGGCCATGGCGCCCTCGGGCGCGGCGGGCACGGCGCCGAGGGTCTGCCGCAGGCGGTCGAGCTGGCGCGCCAGGAGGTCGGCGGGGACCCTGGAGCCGACGATGCTCGCCAGGTCGACCGCGGGCGGCGGCGCCACCGGCAGCGGCCCGCCCAGGGTGGCCAGGCGGCGCATGGTGGCGATGGGCGTGATGCCGCACATCGCCTCCTTGAGGAAGGGCCAGCCGAAGGCCACCGCGCCGGCGAGGCGGCCGTCCAGGAACACCGGGCTGCCGCTCATGCCCGCCGCCACGCCGATCGATTCCAGGCCGTGCCCGGAGAGGCGGGCGAGGATGTAGCTGGTGTCGGGGCCGATGTTGCGCATCACGCCGACCACCTCGACGTCGAAGCGCTCGGGCTTGCCGCCGGCGAAGACCGAGAGCCCGTAGCCGCGCTGCCCGACCCTGACCTCGTCGAGGCCGATGGTGGGGAGGGCCGCCGGAGCGGTCGCGCCCGGCGGCGCCGCG
>JASLEW010000715.1 GCA_030150965.1 Thermoanaerobaculia bacterium
GCGCGGCACCGCCCGCCGCGGGAGACCGCCGGGCAGGCGAGCGGCGCCGCCGGTCCGTCCGGGATGAATCAGGATTGCTGGCGGTCTGCTGAGAGGTGCGCCGCGACCACCCGGGGCAGGGTGCGGGTGTCGATCGGCTTGGTGATGTAATCGTCGCAGCCGGCGGCCCTGGCCTTGTCCTCGTCGCCCTTCATGGCGTAGGCGGTGAGGGCCAGGATGATGATGCCGCGCGTCGCCGGGTCGGCCTTCAGCCGGCGGGTGAAGGTGAGGCCATCCATGCCCGGAAGCTGCAGGTCCATCAGGATCAGGCGCGGACGGAAGCTGGCGAGCAGGACGAGCGCCTCCTCGGCAGCGGCGGCGCCGCGCACGTCGTAGCCCTCGATGGCGAGCGTCACGCGGGCCAGCTTGAGGTTGACCGGGTTGTCATCCACGATCAGGATCGGCTCGCCGGCCATGGGTCAGCTGGGCCTCGTATCCACGGATCTGTCCACCAGCTCTTGGTTCCAGGGTCCTTAACCTGCCACACAAAATGACATAAGACAACGGCATTTTTTACAAATGCACGTTTACTGGCTGCAAGCCATGTGCAGGCGGCCCGGCCATCGCCGGAAGGCACGCCGGGCGGGCAGGCCCCTGTCGGTGCGGCGCCGACGCCACGCCGGGCGGATGTCCTACAGGGATCGCGGCGGTTGTCTGCTGCCGCGGTCCCCCCACCGCGTCCTAGATTGAGCGGCAAGGAGCAACGCACCGGCGGCGGCCCAGCCCGGGCCGCGCGCGCCTGCCGCGCCCAAGGAGCCTCCCATGACGAACGACCACCGTCCCCTCCGTCCACCCGACCCGGTGGGGGCCCCGTGCCCCGCCGCGCCCGGCGGCGAGGAGGACCCTCTGCATCAGCAGCTCGCGGTGCAGCGCAACCGCGCCCTGGTCTATTCCTTCGCCGGTGGAGCGACGCTGCTCAGCAAGCTGACCG
The DNA here is from genome assembly GCA_030150965.1 of Thermoanaerobaculia bacterium. Taxonomy (GTDB): domain Bacteria; phylum Acidobacteriota; class Thermoanaerobaculia; order Multivoradales; family UBA5704; genus JASLEW01. The sequence goes on from JASLEW010000715.1 coordinate 971, forward strand.
GGATCGCCAGGTTCAACGCCCTCGCGAGCCTGGCGGTCCTCGGCCTCGGCTATCTGAGCGTCCTGCTGTTCACCGCCCTGTTGCGGCGCCAGCGGCGGGGAGGCCGGCGCCGGCCGCTCGAGGTCTGGTGGATCGGCTGTGACGTGCTCCTCATCACGGCCATGATCTGGCTCACCGGCGGCGTCACCAGCCCCTGGTTCCTCTGGTATCTCGCCTGCGCCGGGGCGGCAGCCGCGCACTGCAGCGAGCGCGTGTCGTTGGCCGGCGCGGGGCTCACCGCCCTGCTGTACTTCGCGGTCCTCACCGCCATGCGGCAGATCCGCGGTTTCGACTCCGGCCTGTTCCACGCCAGCGGAAACCTGCTGTTCCTGCTCGGCTCGTCGCTGTTCCTGCTGCTCAACACCCGCCGGCTGCGGCAGAGTGTGGTGGTGAACCGGCAGCTCAGGCGCCAGGCGGTGGAGCGCGTCGAGGAGCTGACGCGCGTCACCCGGGACCTGGAGGCGATGAGCCGGCTGCTCCAGGACTTCACCGAGAAGGACCCGCTCACCGGCCTTCACAACCGGCGCTACTTCATGGACCGTGTCGCCGCGGACGCCGAGCGCTTCGGCTCCGAGCGCCGGTCCTCGAACCAGCGGCGCACCACGGGCCTCATCATGCTCGACCTCGACAACTTCAAGGGGATCAACGACAGCCACGGCCATCCCGCCGGCGATCAGCTGCTCAAGCATCTGGCGCGGGTGCTGCGCGGCTGCGTGCGCGGCGACGACCGCGTCGTGCGCTGGGGCGGCGACGAGTTCGTGATCCTCCTGCCCCATACCGCGGAAGAGATGACGGGCCAGGTGGCCGAGCGCCTCGTGAGGACGGTGCGCGCGGAGCCGGTCCGGCTGGCCGGAGGTGGCGTGTGGGCCCTCTCCTGCAGCGCCGGCTGGTCGATGATCGATTGGGCGGCGCCCGCGGGCGCGAAGCCTCCCTGGGAGGGAGCCAGGGCCGCCGCGGAGGCGGCGCTCTATCTGAGCAAGGCCGCGGGCGGCAACTGCAGCCGCTTCCTGGCGCCGGTGCACGAGGACGGCCGCCCGGCCCCGCCGCGCCCTATCGCCGGCACCGCCGGGGACCTCGCTCAGGAGGACGTCGCGGCCAGGTCCGCCGCCTGATCGGCGGAGCCCGCTCCGGTGCGGTCACGAACCGCTCGGCACGATCGTGTAGCGGCGGTCCTTGAGGCGCAGGAAGGGCTGCTCGAACCAGCGGTAGGAGAGATGGGCCAGGAGCCAGGTGCCGCCGCAGGCCAGGGCGTAGTAGGCCAGGCAGTAGAGGACGAGGCGGCCGTGCCACCAGGCCGTTCGGCGGAACAGCTCGGAGACGGCGTAGATGGCGAACATGTGGAGCATGTAGATGCCGTAGGAGATCCTGCCCAGGCGCTCGAAGAGAGGGTTGGCGACCGGCACGGCGCGGCGGGGGTTGGCGGCGCTGTTGAGGATGAGCCAGGGATAGAGGAACAGCTGGGCGAGCTGCTCGCCGAGCCAGCCCCAGGGAATGAAGGCGGTCAGATAGAGGTCGAGGAGGAGGATGAGGAGGAGGATCTGCACCGCCCGGCGGGTGAACAGCGGCAGGCGGAGCAGCGCCTCGCGGCGCTGGTGGAGCGCCCAGGCGCAGAGGGCTCCCGCCGCCATGTAATGGAACTTGAGCTGCTCGACGAAGCGCTTCCACTGGAGCTTGCCGAACACGTCGTAGTGCGACAGGCAGAAGACGGCGAGAAAGACGACGAAGACCGCGCCGCAGAGCCGGGGCAGGTGGGCGCGGAAGCGTCTCACCGCCGGCGCCCAGAGGAGGTAGAACTGCTCCTCGACGCCGATCGACCAGGTGGGGTTGAGCAGGCCGCCCACGGTGTAGAGGCTGTTCATCAGATTGGGCAGCAAGGCGCCGTAGAGCAGCAGGGCCAGCGGCAGGCGGTACTCGACGCGGTAGGCGATGCCCAGGCGCGGCAGCACGCCGTTGTAGACGGCGAGGCCGAGGAAGATCACCGCGAAGTAGAGCGGCCAGATGCGGCAGATGCGCCGCAGGTAGAAGCTGCCGACGCGGATGCCGCCGGTGCGCCGCTCCTCGTCGAGCAGCAGGTAGGTGATGAGGAACCCGCTCAGCACGAAGAAGAAGCAGACCGCGAAGGAGCCGCGGAAGAAGAGCGCGCCGTAGCTCGGGTGCGGCAGCTTGACCGATTCCTGGTTGAGCGGGATGTGATCGAGGACGACGAAGAAGGCCGCCAGGAAGCGCAGGCTGTCGAGGCCCTCGAAATGGACGCCGCGGCGGGCCGGCCCG
>JASLEW010000873.1 GCA_030150965.1 Thermoanaerobaculia bacterium
GCTCCGCCGGCGCCGGCGGCGCCGCCGCGGCGGCTCCCCCGCCGCTCGTGCCGCTGAGCCCGCAGGAGCGCGCCGCGCCCGGCGGCCTGCCGCTCTCCTTCGCCCAGCAGCGGCTGTGGTTCCTCGACCGCCTGGTGCCCGGCTCGGCGGCGTACAACGTGCCGCTCGCGGTGCGGCTGATCGGTGACCTGCATCGCCCGGCGCTGGCCGCCGCGGCCGGCCTCCTGGTGCGCCGTCACCAGGTGCTGCGCACCGTCTTCCGCGCCGCTGGCTCCGCTATCGCCGAAGGTTCCAACGGCGCCGATCGCGCCTGGGGCTCCGACTCAGGCGAGCCGCGTCAGGTCGCCGGCCCGGCGCCCCCGGCCGGCCGCGGGCTGCCGCTCGTCGATCTGCGGGCGCTCGGCGGCGGCGCGGCGCGGGCCGCCCTGGACCTCGCCGCCGCCGCGGCGCGCCGGCCGTTCGACCTCGCGCGCGGGCCGCTCTTCCGCCTCCTGCTGCTGCGCACCGGCGAGGGCGAGCACCTGCTGCTCGCGACCCTCCATCACATCGTGTCCGACGGCTGGTCCACCGGGATCGTGGTGCGCGAGCTGGCCGCGGCCTACGCCGCGCTGGCCGCCGGCCGGCCGCCGGCGCTGCCGGAGCTGCCGGTGCAGTACGCCGACTTCGCGGTCTGGCAGCGGCGCTGGCTCCGCGGCGAGGTGCTCGCCGCCAAGCTCGCCGCCTGGCGCGATAGGCTGGCCGGCCTGCCGGCGCGGCTGGACCTGCCGGCCGACCGGCCGCGTCCGGCGGTCGAGAGCCTGGCCGGCGCCGTGCGGCCCTTCGCCATCGGCGCGGCGCTCGCCGCCAGGCTCCGCGAGACCGCCCTGGCGGCCGGCGCCACGCCGTTCATGCTGCTGCTCGCCGCCTTCCAGGCGCTGCTCGGCCGCCTCGCGGGCCAGAGCGACCTGGCGGTGGGCACGCCGGTCGCCGGCCGCGACCGGCTGGAGCTGGAGGGGCTGATCGGCTGCTTCGTCAACACCCTGGTGCTGCGCGCCGACCTGTCCGGCGCGCCGTCCTTCGGCGAGCTCCTGGCGCGCACCCGCGCGGCGGCGCTCGCCGCTTTCGCCGACCAGGACCTGCCCTTCGAGCGGCTGGTCGAGGAGCTGGCGCCGGAGCGTGACCTGGCGCATCCGCCGCTCGTCCAGGCGGTGTTCGCGCTCAACAACACGCCGCCGGCCGCGGCCGGCGGGCAGGCCCCGGGAGGCCTGCGGCTCGCGCCGCTCGCGGGACTGGACCCCGTGCCAGGGGCGGCCGGCACGCGCAGCGCCAAGTTCGAGCTGTCGCTGGCGCTGGCCGACGATGCGGGGGGCGGGCTCGCGGGGGCGCTGGAGTTCAAGACCGCGCTCCTCGATCCCGCCACCGCCGGCCGGCTGCTCGGCCATTACGTGGCGCTGCTCGGCGAGATCGCCGCGGCGCCCGCGGGCGACCCCCGGCCGCTCGCCGCCCTGCCGCTGCTCGGCCCGGCGGAGCGCCACCAGCTGCGGGTCGAATGGAACGACACCGCGCTGGCCGGTGCCGAGGTGCCCGCGGGCAGCGGCGCCGGCCTGGTGCACGAGCAGCTCGCCCGCCGGGCCCGCCGCGCGCCGGAGGCGGCGGCGGTGAGCGCCGGCGGCCGGGTGCTCAGCCATGGCGAGCTGGAGCGCCGCGCCGGCCGCCTGGCGCGCGTGCTGCGGCGGCACGGCGTCGGGCCGGAGGTGCGGGTGGCGGTGGGACTCGACCGCTCGCCCGAGCTGATCGTCGCTCTCCTGGCGGTGCTCCGGGCGGGGGGCGCCTACGTGCCGCTCGATCTCTCCCAGCCGCGGGAGCGCCTCGACCTGATGCTCGCCGACAGCGGCGCCCGGGTGCTGCTCACCCGCTCGGCGCTCCGGGCGCGCCTCGGCGCCGGCTCCGTGGAGATCCTCTGCCTGGACGGCCCGGGCGCCGCCACTGCCCTCCCTGGTGCCGGCAGTCCCGGCGGCGCCGGCGCCGACGCCGTGGAAGGCGCCAGCGATACCGGCGCTGCCGGGGCCAGCAATTGCGCCGGCGATCCCGGCGGTGCCGGTGCGGCGGATGATGCCAGCGATACCGGCGCTGCCGAGGACGGGGATGGAGCCGGGGGTACCGGTACCGATGGTGCCGGTGCCGCGGCCGGCCGCGACCGCCGGAGCGCCGCCGCCGCGGACGCCGCGGCCGATTCCGGCGGCACGGCGGGCGGCGAGGCGACGGCGGACAACCTGGCCTACGTGATCTACACCTCGGGCTCGACCGGGAGGCCCAAGGGGGTGGCGGTCACCCACGGCGGCCTGGCGAACCTGGTGGCCTGGCACCGGCGGGCGTTCACGGTGGACGCCGCGGACCGCGCCAGCCATCTGGCGGGCCTGGGGTTCGATGCCGCGGTGTGGGAGATATGGCCCCACCTGGCCGCGGGCGCCAGCCTCCATCTCTGCGACGACGAGACTCGCCTGGCGCCGGCGGCGCTGTGCGATTGGCTCGCCGCCATCCAGGTCACCGTCTGCTTCATGCCGACGCCGCTCGCCGAGGCGGTGCTCGCCGAGGGGTTTCAGGGCACCGGATCCCTGCGGCTGCTGCTCACCGGCGGCGACCGGCTGCGCCTGCCGCGCCGGCCGGAGCCGGGCGGAGGAGCGATCGGCGGCGGCACGGCGGCAGGCGGTGCGGGTCCTCCGGCGCTGATCAACAACTACGGCCCGACCGAGACCACGGTGGTGGCGCTCTCCGGCGTGGTGGGCGGCGCGGCTGCGCCCGGCGGGACGGCGCCGTCGGCGCTGCCGCCCCTCGGCCGGCCGGTCGCCAACACCCGCGTGCACCTGCTCGACGCGGACCTGTGGCCGGTGCCGATCGGCGTGGCCGGCGAGATCTGCATCGCCGGCGACGGCCTGGCTCGGGGCTACCTGCGCCGGCCGGAGTGGACCGCCGAGCGCTTCGTGCCGGACGCCGCGGGCGGCGCCGGCGGCCGGATCTACCGCAGCGGCGATCTCGGCCGGCTCCGCCCCGATGGCGCGATCGATTTCCTCGGCCGCCGCGACCGGCAGGTGAAGCTGCGCGGCTTCCGCATCGAGCCGGGAGAGATCGAGGCCGCGCTCGCCCGGCAGGCCGGCGTGCGCGAGGCCGTGGTGCTGGCGCTGCCGGCCGGCGGCGCCGCGGGCGACCCGCGGCTGGTGGCCTTCGTGGTGGCGAGGACAGCGGGCGCCGATCCCGCGCTGCCGGGCGGAGGGGCGGAGCCGCCCGGCTCCGCGCCGCCGGCCGCCAGGAAGGACCTGGACCTGACCGGCGGCAGCTGGGATCCCGAGGCGCTTCGCGCTGCCTTGCGGCGGGAGCTGCCGGAGCCGATGGTGCCCGCGAGGGTGCTCCGCCTGGACGCGCTGCCGCTCACGCCGAACGGAAAGGTGGACCGCGCCGCCCTGGAGGCCGCCGCGGAGAGCCTGGAGGAAGGGGGGCGCGGCCCCTCCGCCGGCCCGGCCGGTGCCCGCGGAGGCTCGCCGGTCGCGCCGCGGGATGCCGTCGAGGCGGCGCTGGCGGCAATCTGGTCGGAGCTGCTGGGGCGGCCGGTCGCCGATGTCGCGGATCGGAGCGCCTCCGTCGGAGCCGCGGCGGCCGGCGAGACTGACCAGCCGGCCGCCGGAGAGGCGGCAGCCGCCGAGGCATCCGGTGCGACCGCGGCAGCCGGCAAGATGTCGAGGCCGACCGCGGCAGCCGGCGAGGCGTCCGGTGCCATCGCGCCAGGCGCAGCGGCCCGGCCGGCTGGCGGCGCGACCCTGGCCGGGCCGGCCTTCGGCGTCGAGGAGAGCTTCTTCGCGCTCGGCGGCCACTCGCTGCTGGCGGTGCGGCTGATGGCGCGCATCCGCGAGCGCTTCGGCCGCGAGCTGCCGCTGGCCGTGCTCTTCCGGGCCGATTCGGTCGCGCGCCTGGCGGCGCTGCTGCGCGCCGGCTCGGCGCCGGCCGCGCGCACCGTCCTGGTGCCGCTCAACGCGGCGGCCCGGCGGCCCGTCCGCCGCAACGGCGCGGTGCCGCTCCTCTGCGTGCATCCGGCCGGCGGCAACGTCCTCTGCTACGCCGAGCTGGCGCGGGCGCTGGACGGCGACACCCCCTGCTACGGCCTGCAGCTCCCGGCGCCGGAGGGCACCGGGGCGGCCCCCACGGTGGAGGATCTGGCCGCACGCTACCTGGCCGCAGCGGCGGCGGTGACGGGTGAGGCGCCCTGCGCGCTCGCCGGCTGGTCGGCCGGCGGCGTGATCGCCTGGGAGATGGCCTGCCGCCTGCGCGCCGCCGGCCGCGAGGTGAGGCTGCTGGCGCTGATAGACCCCCCTCCACCCTTCGCGGCCGCCAAGACCGCCGGAGGCACCAGGACTTCCGGGACCGCCATGGCCGCCGAGATCGCCGGGGCCTCCGCGTCCGCCGGGATCGCTGAGACTGTCGGGACCGCCGGGGCCTCCGCGCTCGCCGGGATCGCTGAGACTGCCGGCGCCGCCAAGACCGCCAAGACCGCCGGGGCCGCCGACGCCGCCGGGGCCGCCGGCAGCCTGCCGCCGGCGGACGGAAGCCTGGCGGATGAACGCCTGATGAAGCTCCAGTTCGCGCGCGACCTCCTGGGCCTCCTTGCCGGACCGCGCGCGCGTCCGCCGGCCGCCGATCCCCTGGAGGTCCTGCGGCGCCTTGCCCCCGGGCAGGACCAGGACCTCGCGGCGATGACCGCCGCCGCGCACGCCGCCGGCCTGCTGCCGGCCGAGCTGGGCGCCGAGGAGGTGGAGCGCCTCTTCGCGCTGTTCCGCACCACCCACCGGGCGCTCGCGCGCTACCGCCCGCCGCCGTACCCGGGCCGCCTCGATCTCCTGCTCGCCGCCCGCCGTCCCGCCGCTCCGGGATCGCCGGCCGCCTTCGCGGCAGCCCGCGCCTGGACCGCCCTGGCCGGCGGCGGTGCCGAGGTCCGGCAGCTCCCCGGCGATCACTACGAGCTCGTGCGCAGCCCGGGGGTGGGCCACCTCGTCCGCCACCTGCGGCGGCGGCTGGCAGCCCGCGTCACCCCGGGCTGAGCGCGGCGCTCGCCGGGAGCGGCCGCCGAGCGGGCCTCGCGCCGAGGCTCCCCCCATCCCGGCCGGCCACCAGAAGGCGCGGCCACCTTCCGCGCCGCCACCAAAAGGCGCGGCCACCTCCCGCGCCTGCCACCGGCGCCGCCGGGCCGCGCCGGCGCCTGGCGCGCGGGGCCTCGCGGCGCGACGCCGCCCGGAGAGCGTCTGCCGTCCTAGTGCGGTGCGTCACAAATCCGATATCCAAGGCGTCGAGGCATCCGCGTTTCCCGGCCAGGCGCGCCGACGCAAGCGTAGCGGGGACTACGCTGAGGAGGCGGTCGCGGCTGCCGCCTGTCGCGACACTCCCGGCAGGTCGCAACGCCGCCGGAGACGCGGAGGGCCGGCGCATTAGGTAGCGGATTTGTGACGCACCGCACTAGCAAGAGCCTCGACGTCCCGCCTCTGGAGCGTCCACGGTCCGCGCTCTGGCCGCTGGCTGGCGCGCGCGGCCTCGCGACGCCGCGCCGCCTGGTGAGCGTCGGCCGCCGTCCTACAAGAGCCTCAGCGTCCCGCCGATGGAGCGGCCACCGTCCGCGCCCTAGAGTGAAGGCGGAGAGGAGGTGGCATGCCATGAGTTGGGACACCATCCCCGGACCCCTGCGCACCAAGGTCCTGCGCGCCGGCGCCATCAGGGTGGCGCGGCTGGTGCGGCTGGTCGAGCAGCTGCAGCACGACCCGGCGGACCTCGCAACCCTGCGCTCCCTGCTGTGCTGCTTCCACGCCATGGCGGGGTGGGGCGCGCTCGAGCTGATGCCGGCCATCGCGGTCGCCGGCCAGCTGGGCGAGCACGACTGCTCGCGGCTGCTCGACATCAGCGCCGTGCCGGAGAGATTCCATCTCGACCAGCTCCGGGCGCTGGTCCACCTGCTGCTGCTGGAGGTGCGAAAACAGCGCGCCGCCCTCGATGCGGCGGCCGTCGCCCTGGCGCCGCACGACTCGCTGCCCGAGGGCGATGGCGCGCCGCGCCACGCCGGACGCCCGCGGGCGGCGACCGCCGCGGCGCCGCGGCCGCCCTACCGAGCGCTGGCGGTCGGCGCATTTGCTGCCGAGCAGATGGCGGAGCTGCGGCGCCACCTGGCGGAGCGCGGCATCGCGCTGGTGGCGGCCGAGACCTCCTACGAGGCCGGGAGCCTGCTGGGCGGCGGCCTGCCCGACGCCGTGATCACCGCCGCCGAGCTGCCGGACGGCACCGGCCAGGTCCTCGCCCGCTACCTGCGCGGCCTGCCGGACGGCGAGCGGCCGGTCCTCACGCTCGTTGCCGCCGCCGGCCGGAGCTGCGACCCGGGCGAGGTCGTGCGCTGCGGCGCCGACGCGGCCCATGGCCTGCCGCTCGAACCCGAAGCGCTCGGCAGCTGGCTGGCGGAGATGCTGGCGCGGCGAGACGCCGGCGCGCCGCGCGTCGTCTGCCTGGAGGAGGACGGCGAGCGGGCGCTCGCGCTGGGCGGGCTCCTGCAGGCGGCCGGCTACCGCGTGCGCCTGGTGAGCGACCCGCGCCGGCTGGCGGGCCAGCTGCTGGCCTTCGACGCCGACCTGGTGGTGATGAGCCTGCCCGGCTCCGCGGATACCGCCTGCGACCTGGTGCACCTCCTGCGCCTCGACCCGAGGACCGGGATCGTCCCGATCGTCCTGCTCACCGCCGCGGGCGAGGAGCAGATCCCAGCGCCGAGCCTGATCGGCGTCGAGCACGTGGCGCGGACCGCGCCACCCGAGGCGCTGCTCACCACCGTCGCCCGGCGCATCGCGCGTTGCCGCGCCCTGCGCCAGCTGTTCGAAGGGGACCGACCGGCGGCGCCGCGCGACGCCGCGGGTGGGACTCGAAGGTGAGGCTGCCGGCGAGGCGCCCGATCGGAGACCTCGCCGGCAGCCAGGCGCGCGTTCGCCTCACCAGACTCGGCACCCGCGTCGCGCCGGGCACCGCTCCCGGTGGTCTCAGCAGGGGCCGTTGTGGGCGATGTTGACGCCGGCCTCCGCCGCCAGGCACGAGTTGCAATAGGTCACGCCGTCGCAGCCGCAAACCCCCTCACCGCAGATGAACGGGCAGACCGTGGGCTTGGCCGTACAGGTGCCGGCGCCGTTGCAGCTCCCTTCCGCCTTGGCGCAGTACTCCGTGCTGCTGCACTGGCCGTTGGTGAGGCAGACCTTGGCGGCCGCGGAGACCCGCGCGCCGGCCAGGGTGACCGCCAGCAGGGCGATGATGATGAGAACCGAGCTCAGAGGCGATCTCTTCATGCTTCAACCCCCTTTCAGGATCGACCTTCTCGAAATTGTGGAGCGTACCGCCGCATGGTGGAGGAGAAGGTCGCGGCGCTGCGGCCTCGGCGTAAGCCGCAGCTTCAATAAGTAAGTGTGCCGACAGCTCGCGCGGAGGAGACAGGCGGCTCCTGCCGGCGACGAGGCTCCGATCGGCGGGGTGGGGCCACGACCGAGAACGAGAGGGACAGCGAGCTGGTCAGCCGCCGCTCGGCGCGGTCGAGCCGCCCCGCGCGCCGAGCGCCGCGGGGGGCAGGGCCCGCTCATAGGCCGCGGCGAGGAGCTCCGGCGCATCCTCCGCGGCCAGCTCGTCGAGGCGGAGCGAGCAGAGCGCGGTGACCAGCACGCCGCGGTCCCGCGGCGTGGCGAGCGGCGGGCGGCGGGCGGCGTCGAAGGCGGCCAGGTGGGCGACGGCCGCGACCACCAGGCGCTGCAGCACGGCGAAGGCGCCGGCGGAGAGCGGCGGGCTGCCGCGGTAGATCTCCAGCCGGCCGCCGGCGCGGTAGCGCGGCACGTCCTCCAGCCCCAGGAAGCGCAGCAGCCACTCGGGCCGCAGGCGGCCGGCCGCCACCGCCACCCCCAGGTAGTCGGCGATCAGCTCGTCGAGCAGGTTGTTGCGCATCGCGCCGAAGAGGCGCCGGGTGAGGTAGTGCGTGCACTCATGCTCGCGGCGGATGGTGAGCGAGAGCTCGCGCCACCGCCCCTCGCCGACGCCCACCTCGGCCGCGGCCACGCCGCTGTAGGGGCCGTCGCTCAGCAGGATGAAGCGGTCCTGGTAGAGATCGCGGTGGCCCTGCAGCCGCTCCATCTCGGCGTTCCAGGTGGGCGTCGCGCGCTCCGCCGGCGGCGTGGCCTCCCAGGCCTGCCGCAGCTCCGCCAGGCGCGCCCAGTTGTTGAAGCCGGCGACCATCTGCGCCCCCATCGCCCGCGGCACCGGCCACGGCTCGTTGCGGCGGCTCAGCGCGCGCACCAGGCTCTCGAAGTCCTCGCGGCAGCGGCTGATGAGCAGCGGGATGCGGCCGGCGGCGCTCGGGTGCAGCACGATCGCGAGCTCCGCGGGCCGGCGCAGCGGCAGGCCGGTCGCGTCCTCCGGCAGCTCCGCCGGCGGCACGCCGCGCCGCGTCGCCGCCCGGTAGGCCGCGCTCTCGCTGATCCCCTCGCGGATCGGAAAGCAGAGCTGCGGCAGGCGGTCGCGCAGCGCCGCCGCGCTGCCCCTCACCGCCGCGTCCGCAGCACACTTTTCCCAGAAGGGAACGAACGGTTCGTCGGCCAGCGGCAGCGGCGGCGGCGCGGACAGCGCCGCGGCCTGGTAGGGATTGTCGCAGTAGGGCGCCAGCTCCGCGGCGTCGCCGGGCGAGGCGCCGAAGGCCGCGAACAGGGCGGGTTGTAGCCCATGTGTCACGAGCTGTAGCATAAGTTAGAGAGCGCTGGCATGAGAATCGGGCAGGACGCGTCCGGAGAGATCCAGGAGATGCCAGCGCTGGGCGTGCGGCGCGGCCGGCGGCGCTCCGGCGCCGCGGCGGCGGCCGTCCTGCTGCTGGCCGGGCTGGCCGGGCTGACCAAGGCGGCCGGGCAGGCCGTCCCGGCGGCGCCGGCGCCCGCGGCCACCGGCCTCGGCCTCCTGGAGTCGGTGCGGCTGATGCTGCAGAACGATCCCAACCTGGTGATCGCCGAGGCCCACCAGCAGAGCGCGCAGGGCGCGTTCTCCATCCAGAAGGGCACGTTCGACTCGATCGTCAGCGCCAGCGCCGGCTACACCGACACGCGCACGCCGCTGCTCGGCTCGGCCGCCGAGCGCGAGACCCTGTTCTCGACCACGCTCGGGCTGATGCAGGAGCTCCGCTCCGGGCTCAGCATCGCGCCCGAGATCGATCTCGACCGCATCGCCGAGAACGCCGTCCTCACCGGCGTCACCAGCGGCCCGCTGGCCGGCGCGGTCAACAGCGGCACCGTCTCGTTCGCCCTGCGCCAGCCGCTGCTGCGCGGCCGCGGCAGCGCCGCCGCCGACGCCGGCGAGCGCGCCGCGCGGCGCGAGGCCGAGGCCGCCGCGCTCGACCTGCGTTTCACCACCGAGCAGCGCATCCTCGCCGTCACCGATCAGTACTGGACGGCGGTGGCGGCGCGCCTCGGCCTCAACATCCTGCGCTCCAACGAGACCAGCGAGCGGCAGCTCCTGGTCACCACCCGCCGCCTGATCGACGCCGACGTCACCCCCGCCGCCGAGGCGGTGCAGCTCGAGGCCGACCTGGCCGCCGCCGAGGCGGCGTGCATCGCCGGCGAGAGCGCGCTGTTCAAGGCGCGCCAGGACCTCGGGCGCGAGATCGGCCTGGCGGGCGGGCCGGCGGCGGCGCTGCCCATGCCGGCCGACCCCTTCCCCGAGCTGCCGCCGCTCGCGCTCGACACCTCGGCGGCCAGCTCCTTCGTCAGCGGCGCGCTGCGCGCCCGCGCCGACGTGCAGGCGGCGCGCAAGCGCCGCGAGGAGGCCGACACCCTGCTGATCGCCGCCGAGAACGCCCTGCTGCCGCAGCTCGACCTGGTGCTCAAGCCCAGCTACTCGGGAGTGATGGGGGGCGGCGGGCTCGCCGCCTACTTCGCGCCGCTGGTGCGGCAGGTGCCGGGGCTCAGCTCGTCGCTGTCGCTCGCCCTCACCTGGCCGGTGCGCAACGACACCGCCCAGGGCCAGCTGCTCCAGGCGCGCGCCAGCCGGCAGCAGAACGCGGCGCTCCTCGACCAGCTGGAGAAGAGCGTCGGCACCGACGTGCCCACCGCTGTCGACGCCGTGGCGCGCAGCTCCCAGCAGCTGGAGCGGGCGCGGCGGTCGGTCGAGCTGTTCACCCGCGCCGTGGCCAACGAGGAGCGCAAGCTGGCCGCCGGCAGCTCGACGCTGCTGGACGTCATCACCCAGCGCAACCGGCTGCTGACCGCCCAGCAGACCGAGGTGTCGGCCGGCCTGACGCTGGCGCTGGCGCTGGCGCAGCTGCGCTTCGTCACCGGAACCCTGCTGGCCGCCGACGGCGACCGGCAGAGCCTGAGCCTGCCGCGGCTGACCACGGTGCCCGCGGCCGAGGAGATGACGCCGTGATCTTCCGCAAGGTGGCGCTGGAGCGCCTGTCGTCGCCCGAGCAGATCGATCAGCTCCTGGAGGTCACCACGCCGCGCGGCTGGCTGGCCCTCGGGGCGCTCGGCGCGCTGCTCGCCGCCGGCCTGGTGTGGGGCCTGGTGGGCTCGATCCCCACCCTGGCCGCGGGGGAGGGGATCATGCTGCGCCGCGGCGGTGTCATGGACCTGGTGGCGACCGCCGGCGGTCAGGTGGACGACGTGCTGGTCAAGGTCGGCGACGTGATCCGCAAGGGGCAGCGGGTGGCCACCGTCCGCCAGCAGGGGCTGCTGCGCCAGGCCGAGGACCTGAGCGCCCGGCGCGCCGTGGCCGACCGCGAGCTGCAGGAGCTGATCCGCTACACCCGCGGCCAGACCGAGCTCAAGGAGAGGGAGCTCGCCGAGCAGCGGGCCAACCTCGCCCGCACCATCGCCGCGCTGGAGAAGAACGTCCAGCTCCTGGGCGAGCGCGTCGCCGCCGAGCAGAAGCTGGTGGACGACGGGCTGATCACCCGCCAGACGCTGCTCGCCTCCGAGCAGGCGCTCAACGCGGCGCGCGATCAGCTGGCCGCCTCGCGCTTCGAGCTCTCCGACCTGGAGCTCAAGCGCCGCGAGTCCGCCGAGACGCTCCGCGAGACCCTGCTCACCCGCACCGCCCAGATCCGCGACCTCGACTCGCAGATCCACGAGCTGCGGGCCAAGCTCAAGGAGGATGTGGACGTCGTCTCCCCCTACACCGGCCGGGTGCTGGAGCTGATGGTCAACCGCGGCGACCTGGTGACGCCGGGCGCGCCGATGCTCAACCTGGAGGTGGTGTCCGACGACCTCCTGGCGGTGATCTTCGTGCCCGCCAACCTGGGCAAGCGGGTGCAGCCGGGGATGCTGGTGCGGCTGGCGCCGTCTACGGTCAAGAGCGAGGAGTACGGCTACATGCTCGGCCGCGTCACCTGGGTGGCGGAGTTCCCGTCGTCGGCGCGCGGCATGACCCGGCTGCTGGCCAACGAGGCGCTGGTCACCCGGCTGATGGCCGCGGGGCCGCCGATCGAGGTCAACGTCGCGCTCATCCCCGACCCCGCGACGCCCACCGGCTACAAGTGGTCGTCGTCGCGCGGCCCGGCGCTCAAGATCAGCAGCGGCACCCTGGCGAGCGGCAGCATCGTGGTGCATCGCGACCACCCGCTCGCGCTGCTCATACCGGCGGTGCGCGAGAAGCTCGGTGCCTGAGCCCGCGGCGGCCGGGGCGGCGGCGCCGCC
>JASLEW010000875.1 GCA_030150965.1 Thermoanaerobaculia bacterium
GGCGGCGCCGCCGAGCGGCAGGCCAGCACCGCCGCCAACGCCAATCCCGCCCATCCCGCCCCGATCGCCGGTCGCGCCCATGCCGCCGGTCCCGCTCCAGGTCCTGCTCGCGGTGAGCCCAGGCTCCTCCTCCCGCGGCCAGAGCTCGAGCTGCCCCCGGCCGCCGCGACGGCCGGACCGCCGCTGCCTCCGCTGCCGGGGTGCGGACCGCCCGCCGCCAGCCGTTCTGCATGCCCGGTGATCGTTCTCATGAGCGCGGTTGGATGCTGGTGTTTTCACTCCCCTTTGTCAACCGCCGGCGGATCGCGGCCGGCGGGTCCCGAGGGCCGGGATGCGCGGTGCCGGAGGATGGGTGGAAGGTGCCGGCCGCGGGCCGCCGGCGTCGCGGATGCCCGGGGCGCCGGCCTGGGCGAGGTGGCCGGCGCCCCCGAACGGTCCCGCGCGGCCGGCGGCAGACGGCGCCCCGGCCGCGGGCGGTGCGGCTCAGCAGATGACCGTGCAGTTGCCGCACGAGGGCAGGCAGGCGCTGACGGCGCAGGTGCCGTTGCAGCTGAACCTGCAGCTGACGCTGATACAGGGGGAGACGCTCACCGCCGCCGCCGCCGCGTCGTGCAGCTCCGTCGCCGTCAGGCTGCGCACGGTGTCGCGGTGGAGAGCCAGGCGCTTCGAGGATCTTTTCAAGGTTTCTTCTCCTTGCCGTAATGCCTGCGGGGAAATCAGTTCCCCTGCCTGGGGATGCGCAATCGGGCCAGGCAGCGGGACAGCCCGCCGCGGCGAGGCCGTGCGGCCGGCCCGCTGGACCGCTCGCACGGCAGACCGCGCCGAGTCGTGACGGCCCTCGCCGCGCCTGACGGCACGCAGCTCCAGGAACCGTCACAGCCGTGCTACGATGTGTATAGGTGGGTGTAGCATCCCCGGAGGTGACCCATGGCGACCACGCGAACCAACATCGTGCTCGACGACGACCTGGTGCAGGAGGCGTCCCGGCTGAGCGGAATCCGCACCAAGCGTGCGGTGGTGCACGAGGCCCTGCGGTTCTTCATCGCCGCCAGGAAGCGCAAGAGCCTGCTCGACCTGGAGGGCAAGATCGAGCTCGCCCCCGGCTATGATCACAAGGCGCTGCGCCCGCGGCCAGGTGGAGAATATCGGCGGTCCGCCGATCGCGGTGCCGGCGCGGTCCACGAGCCCCGAAAGCCCTACCGCCGGCGCCGGGCCGGCAAGGCGGCATCGACGCCGTAGGCTCTCCTGGCCCCTTCGGCTCCGCTGGCTCCGCGGGGCTCCGCGGCTCCGCATCCATGGGACAAGACCGGTTGATCGTCGTCGACACGTCGGTCCTCATCTCCTTCCTGCGCGGCTGGCAGACCGACGCCGCCCTGCGCCTGCGCTCTCTCGAGCTGGCGGGCGAGCCCTTCGCGCTGCCCGTCGTCTGCTGCCAGGAGGTGCTGCAGGGGGCGCGTGACGAGCGCGAATGGCGGCTGCTCGACGCCTATCTCGGGTCGCAGCAGCTGCTGGCGCCGGACGACCCCCGATCCACCCATGCCGGAGCGGCGCGCATCTACTACGACTGCCGGCGGCGGGGCCTGACGGTGCGCTCGTCGGTGGATTGCCTGATCGCCCAACTGGTCCTCGACCACTCCGCGGTCCTGCTCCACGAGGACAGCGATTTCGAGCGCATCCGCGAGGTGCGGCCCCTGCGGACGCTGCGCCGCTGAGCGGCGCCGGCCGGGCCGCGGCCTGGCGCTGCTCGAGAGGCAGAGGGGTCGGGAGGCGGGACCGGCCCGGCCGCGAGGGGACCGGGCTCAGCCGCCGCCGCGCAGGGCGCGGACCCGGTGCAGCAGCGCCATGGTCGAGCTGTCGTGGCGCGGCGCCGGCTCGTCCCTGCCTTCGATCTCGGGGATGATGCGCTGGGCGAGGACCTTGCCCAGCTCGACCCCCCATTGGTCGAACGAGTCGATGCCCCAGATCGTGCCCTGGGTGAAGACGCTGTGCTCGTAGAGCGCCACGAGCTTGCCGAGCGCCGCGGGGGTCAGCTGATCGAGCAGCAGGGTGTTGGACGGACGGTTGCCGGGGAAGGTGCGGTGCGGCACCAGCCAATCCGGCGTGCCCTCGGCGGCCACCTCCTCGGCGGTCTTGCCGAACGCCAGCGCCTCGGTCTGGGCCAGGACGTTGGCGAGCAGCAGCGCGTGGTGGCGGCCGAGCGGATTGAGCGGCCGGCCGAAGGCGATGAAGTCGCAGGGGATGAGCTTCGTGCCCTGGTGGATGAGCTGGTAGAACGAGTGCTGGCCGTTGGTGCCCGGCTCGCCCCAATAGATCGCCCCGGTCTGGTAGTCCACCGCCTCGCCCGCCGCGGTGACGCGCTTGCCGTTGCTCTCCATGGTGAGCTGTTGCAGGTAGGCCGGGAAGCGCTTGAGATACTGATCGTAAGGCAGCACCGCCGCCGTCTGGGCGGCGAAGAAATCGCCGTACCAGACGTTGAGCAGGCCGAGCAGCACCGGCAGGTTGCGCGCGAACGGCGCGGTGCGGAAATGCTCGTCGATGGCATGGAAGCCACCGAGCATGGCGCGGAAATGCTCGCCGCCGACGGCGATCATGGTGGACAGGCCGATCGCCGAGTCCATCGAGTAGCGGCCGCCCACCCAGTCCCAGAAGCCGAACATGTTGGCGGTGTCGATGCCGAACTTCGCCACCTCGGCGGCGTTGGTCGAGACGGCGACGAAGTGCCTGGCCACCGCCTTCTCGTCGCCCAGCGCCGCGAGGCTCCAGGCGCGGGCGGTCTGCGCATTGGTCATGGTCTCGAGCGTGGTGAAGGTCTTCGACGAGACAATGAACAGCGTCGCCGCCGGGTCGAGGTCGCGCACCGCCTCGGCGAAGTCGGTGCCGTCGACGTTGGAGACGAACCGGCAGGTCAGCCCGCGGTCGCTGTAGTGCCGCAGCGCCTCGTAGGCCATGACCGGCCCCAGGTCGGAGCCGCCGATGCCGATGTTGACCACGGCGCGGATGCGCTGCCCGGTGTGACCGGTCCAGGAGCCGTCGCGCACGCCGGCGGCGAAGCGGTCCATGCGGTCGAGCACCTCGTGCACCGCCGGCACCACGTCCTCGCCGTCGACGCGGATCGAGGTGCCGCGCGGCGCGCGCAGCGCCACGTGCAGCACGGCACGCTTCTCGGTGACGTTGATCCGCTCGCCGCGGAACATGGCGTCGATGCGCTCGCGCAGCCCCGACTCCTCGGCCAAGCGCAGCAGCAGGGCGAGGGTCTCGGCGGTGATGCGGTTTTTCGAGTAGTCGAGATGGATGCCCACGGCGTCGGCGGAGAAGCGCGCGGCGCGCTCCGCGTCGTCGGCGAACAGCTGGCGCAGGTGCAGGTCGCGCACCCGCGGCAGGTGCTCGCCGAGCGCCTTCCAGGCCGCGCGCTGTGGCAGCGGTGTGAGGTTCCCGTTCATCCGTGCTCTCCTTCCGCCGGGCGGCGCGGAATGCCGGGCGGCGGCAAGCCGCCCGGCGCACGGATTCTAGCGGTTCGGGATGGCGTTCGCGGCGGGGCTCAGGCGGTGGCGGCCACCGTCGCCGCGGCGGCCTCCTGCGGCACCGGCCTCACGCTGGCGTCGAACATGGCGCTGCGCAGGCGGTCGAAGAAGGCGATCCACAGCCGCCACATCTCCTCGGCGCTGGCGACGACGGTCTCCAGCTCGCGGTCGCTGAAGCCGGCCTCCAGGGCCTCGCTGGCCTGCTCGACGTGGTCGGGCTCCTGCTGGATGTGGATGTCCACCCAGGGCAGGCGGTCGAGGCCGGAGACCTTGCGCACGGCGTTGCCGATGCCGGCCACCATCGCCAGGTCCGCGACCTCGGTGCCGTAGACGAAGCCGAGCGCCGAGAGGCGGTCGGCGGAGGCCTCGCGATAGCGCTGCACCAGGCGCCGGGTCTCCTCGAACGGCGGCGCCTCGGCCACCGTGGCGCGGTCGAACCCCGCCGTCTCCATGGTGCTGATGTAGATCCGCTCGTGCGCCATCGCCGGGTCGCCCTCGCCCAGCTCCTGGTTGAGGATCTTGCACACCGCGGTCTTCATCTCCAGCGCCGGCACGACGTCGATGGTGCGCGAGAGGAAATTGGGGAAGTAGTGGAGCGGATACCACCACTGGCCGAGGAAGACGCCCACCTGCTCGCGCGTCAGCTCAGAGCTCTTGACTTCCTTGAAGAAGGGGTGATGGATCAGCTCCTTGCGGAGCGGGTTCTTCTCGAGGTTCTCGGTGATCCCGGGCATTTTGACTCCTTATCGTCAAGGCGGTCGCAACGGCAGGTCGAGCACCGTCCGGGGCGGACAGCACCGCATTCTCCTGACGTGTGGTGCGGTGAGCCGGAAGGAAAGAGACAGGCCCGGGACGGACCGCCGGGACCGCCCGGTGCGCCCGGGTCGAGAGGCGGCGAAAACCGTGCGGCAGGCGTCGCGTCCCGAGGTTGTCCCGGGAGCCGGGCCGGGGTGCATAGTATTCTTTGTGCCGGCCTCCTGGGCCGCGGCCCGGGAGACTCCATTTTGTTGTATCTAAACGCCTACCGCTTCGACCGCACAGTCTCTTGCGCGCTGCCTCGGAGGGGGCGCCGGGTCGTCCGCTGATGTCTCGCCTCTCGCTCGATTCCACGGTCCTTCCACCGCCTGCCGCGGCGGCGGCGGAGGAGCGCCCCGGCGGCGGCGGCGGGCGC
>JASLEW010000867.1 GCA_030150965.1 Thermoanaerobaculia bacterium
CCGGCCTCCGTCGCGTCAAGCCTGCCGGCGGTTCCGGCGACCGCCACGGTCTACCGCCGCTACGCCGGCGCCGGCACCGGCGCGGGCGCGGGAGGCGCCGGCGCCTCCCTCCTCCCGCTGCCGCTCGGCACGGCCGCTGCCGCCGGCGCCGGTGCCTCCCTGCCCGCCGGCTCCGCCGCGGCCGGGGGCGGAACGGGGGGAGCCGGAGGCATCGGTGCGCTGCCTCTCCCGGCGCCTTCCGGCGGCCCGTCGCGGGCCGGCGCCGCGGCGTTCGACTCCGTCACCATCCGCACCGGCGCGCCCTCGGCGGCTGACCTCGCTCCGCCCGCCGGCCGCGCCGGTACCGCCGGTTCGGCGTACGATCCGGCGGGCTCCCGCTCCGCGGCCGGCCCGGGATTCGATCCCCACTCCTCCCACTCCCTCCGCGCCGCCCGCCCCCGCCCGGCGCCGCCGCAGCCGCCGCTGCCCTTCGCCGGCGAGGTCGTCCCCGGCGCGCTGCCGCCGGTGAACCTCCTGCAGATGGGCGACGGCCGGAGCGCCACCGACGAGACCGAGCTGGTGCGCCTGGGCGAGACCATCCGCAGCCGCTGCGCCGAGTTCGGGGTGGAGGGGACGGTCGAGGCGATCAGCCCCGGGCCGGTGATCACGGTGTACGAGTTCCAGCCCGCCCCCGGGGTCAAGGTGAGCCACATCGTGAACCTCCAGGACGACCTGGCGCTGGCGCTCAAGGCGGAGTCGGTGCGCATCGAGCGCCTGCCGGGGCGCTCCACCCTCGGCCTGGAGGTGCCCAACCGCGACCGCAGCGTGATCCGCCTCGGGACCCTCCTCGCCGACGAGCGCTTCCGCAAGGCGCCCTCGGTGCTCACCATGGCGCTCGGCACCACGATCTACGGCGAGCCCTACTACGCCGACCTCGCCACCATGCCGCACCTGCTGGTCGCCGGCGCCACCGGCGCCGGCAAGAGCGTCGGCCTGCAGAGCATGATCACCTCGATCCTCTACAAGGCGACGCGCGACGACGTGCAGTTCATCTTCATCGATCCCAAGCGCATCGAGCTGGGGGTCTACGCCGACATCCCGCACCTCAAGTGCGAGGTGGTGGTGGACCCCAAGAAGGCCGCCAACGCCCTGCGCTGGGCGGTGGCGGAGATGGAGCGCCGCTACCGCCTGCTCGCCGAGGTGCACGTGCGCTCGATCGCCTACTACAACCGCGCCATCGCCGATCCCGAGGTGCGCGAGCGGCTGGCGCTGTCGGAGGAGGCGGCGTCGTCGAGCCCGTTCACCGAGGCCGACCTCAAGCCGATGCCCTACTACGTGGTCATCATCGACGAGCTGGCCGACCTGATGATGGTCTCGTCGTCGGAGGTGGAGACCTCGATCGCCCGCCTGGCGCAGATGGCGCGCGCCGTCGGCATCCACCTGATCGTCGCCACCCAGCGGCCGTCGGTGGACGTGCTGACCGGCACCATCAAGGCCAACTTCCCCTGCCGCATCTCCTACGCCACGGCCAGCCGCCACGACTCGCGCACCATCCTCGACCAGGTGGGCTCCGAGAAGCTCCTCGGCCGCGGCGACATGCTGATGATGCCGCCCGGCTCGTCGCGCGTCCTGCGGCTCCATGGCGCCTACGTCTCGGAGCAGGAGACCGCGTCGCTGGTGCGCTGGCTCAAGAAGCAGGGCAAGCCCGACCTCGACCCCGAGGTGCTGCGGGCGCCGGCGGAGAGCGAGGGCGGCAGCGGCGAGGACGCCGCCAGCGACGACGACCTCTACGAGGAGGCGGCGCGCCTGGTGGTGGCCGAGCGCCAGGCGTCGGCGAGCTTCCTGCAACGGCGGATGCGCATCGGCTTCTCGCGCGCCGCGCGCCTGATCGACATCATGGAGCGCGAGGGACTGCTCGGGCCGCCGCAGGGGAGCAAGCCGCGCGAGGTGCTGGTCAAGCCGGACTACTTCATGGAGGTCGACGTCGCGCACCGGGACGACGACCTCGGCGACGAGTAGGCAGCCCGGCCCGGCGGCCCGGGCCGGACGTCAGGCAGAGGAGGGCAGGTCATGAGACGGATCTCACGCGTGCCGGCGCTCGCCGCGGTGGCCGCGGTCCTGGGAGGAGGGGTCCTGCGCGCCGCCGGTCCCACCTTCACCGGCACGCCGGGCGACTGGCAGCAGTTCGGCTACGACCCACGTCACAGCGGTACCAGCTCCCAGGAGCTGACCCTCCAAACCAGCAACGTCTCGACCCTCCACCTGCTCTACAAGGTGGCGCTTCCCGGCACCCTCGACGATGCGCCGGTCTTCCTGTCGAGCGTCGCCACCCCCCTCGGATTGCTCGATCTCCTGTACCTGACCACCACCGACGGCCAGGTGGTGGCCCTGGACGCCGCGACCGGCAGGACGGTCTGGTCCCACCAGCCGGCCAGCAGCCCGGGGTACACCACCTCGGCCCCGGCGGTCGATCCCGGGCGGCAGTTCGTCTACTCCTACTCCCTGGACGGCCGGGTGCACAAGTACCGCGCCGGCGACGGGACCGAGGTGACGAGCGGCGGCTGGCCCGAGGTCGCCACGCTCAAGCCCGAGGTGGAGAAGTGCTCGCCCGCCCTGGCGGTGGCCACCGCGGCGAGCGGTCACACCTACCTGTACGTCGCCAACGGCGGCTACCCCGGCGACCAGGGTGACTACCAGGGGCACGTGACCGCGATCGACCTCGCGAGCGGCGCCCAGCAGGTCTGGAACGCCGACTGCAGCAACCAGCCGGTGCACCTCTCCCACGGCAACCCGGACTGTCCCAACGTGCAGTCGGCGGTCTGGGCGCGCGGCGGCGTGTTCTACGACTCGGACATCGACCGCATCCTGTTCGCCACCGGCAACGGCGTCTTCGACGCCGACCACGGCGGCTTCGACTGGGGCGACAGCGTGCTCGCCCTGCGGCCGGACGGCGGCAGCAACGGCGGCCTGCCCGCCGACAGCTACACGCCCACCAACTTCCAGCAGCTGGACAACCAGGACCTCGACCTCGGCAGCACCGCGCCGGCCATCCTGCCCGCGGTGACCGGCAGCCGCTTCCCGCACCTGGGCCTGCAGAGCGGCAAGGATGCCCAGCTCCGCCTGCTCAACCTCGACAACCTCTCGGGCGCCGGCCGGCCCGGGCAGACCGGCGGCGAGCTGCAGCGCATCCCGGTGCCGCAGGGCGGCGAGGTGCTCACCGCGCCGGCGGTCTGGACCGACCCGGCCACCGGCACCGTCTGGGTGTTCCTGGCCAACGACTCGGGGATCTCGGGGCTCCAGGTGACGGCCGACGGCACCGGTGCGCCGTCGCTGGTGCCGGTGTGGACCAGCTCCGCGGGCGGCACCTCGCCGGTCGTCGCCAACGGCATCGTCTTCTACGTCGGCAGCGCCGGCTTGCAGGCGCTGTCACCGCGTCATGGCGCCGTGCTGTGGAGCGACGCCGCCCCCGGGCAGGCGGGGGGGATCCACTGGCAGAGCCCGATCGTGGTCAACGGCCGGGTCTACGTCGCCGACAACGGCGGGAACCTCTGGGTGTACCAGGTCAACGCTCCGTCGCAATGCGTGACCGACGCCACCACGCTCTGCCTGGAGCGGGGGCGCTTCCAGGTGCGCGCCACCTGGCAGACGCCGGACGGTGCGAGCGGCCAGGGGCAGGCGGTGGCGCTGACCCCGGACACCGGCTATTTCTGGTTCTTTGCCGCCGCCAACGTCGAGATGGTGACCAAGGTGCTGAACGGCTGCGGCCTGGGCAGCCACTACTGGGTGTTCGCCGGCGGCCTCACCGACGTGCGGGTGGTGCTGACCGTCACCGACACCGCCAACGGCGCGGTCAGGGTGTACAACAACCCGCAGGGCACCGCCTTCGCTCCCATCCAGGACACGAGCGCCTTCGCGACCTGCCCCTGAGCCTAGTGTCCCGCACGGCCAGTTCGTATGGTATTCGCTTGCCCTCCGGCTGCCTGGCGGCGTTGCGACCTGCCGGGAGTGTCGCGACAGGCGGCAGCCGCGACCGCCTCCTCACCGTAGTCCCTGCTACGCTTGCGTCGGCGCGCCTGGCCAGGAAGCCGGATTGCGGCGCGACTACCATGCGAACTAACCG
>JASLEW010000896.1 GCA_030150965.1 Thermoanaerobaculia bacterium
GGGACGAGGGCGCCGCTCCGGCGCCCGGCGCCGCCGCCCCCGGCTTCGAGCTGGAGGAGGCGACCTGCGGCAGCCTGCAGGCGGCGATGAGCGCCGGCCGGCTGAGCGCGCGCGCCATCACCGAGGCCTACCTGGCGCGCATCGCGGCGCTCGACCGCGGCGGCCCCGGCAGTCCGCTTCTGCGCGCGGTGCTGGAGATCAACCCCGAGGCCGCGGCGACCGCCGAGGCGCTCGACGCCGAGCGCCGGGAGCGCGGTCCGCGCGGGCCGCTGCACGGCATCCCCATCCTGCTCAAGGACAACATCGCCACCCACGACCGCATGACCACCACCGCCGGCTCGCTGGCGCTGGCCGGCTCGGTGCCGGCGCGCGACGCCTTCGTCGCCGCGCGGCTGCGCGCCGCCGGGGCGGTGCTGCTGGGCAAGGCCAACATGTCCGAATGGGCCAACTTCCGCTCCAACCGGTCGTCGAGCGGCTGGAGCGCGCGCGGCGGCCAGTGCCGCAACCCCTACGCCCTCGACCGCTCGCCCTCCGGCTCCAGCTCGGGCTCGGCGGCGGCCACCGCCGCCAACCTGTGCGCCGCCGCGGTGGGCAGCGAGACCGACGGCTCGATCGTCTCGCCCGCCGGCCACTGCATGCTCGTGGGCATCAAGCCGACGCTCGGCCTGCTCAGCCGCGCCGGCATCATCCCCATCGCCCACAGCCAGGACACCGCCGGGCCGCTGGCGCGCACGGTGACCGACGCCGCGATCCTGCTCGGCGCGATGGCCGGCGCCGACCCCGACGATCCCTGGCTGCCCGGCTACCCGGCCCCGGCGCCCGGCGCCGCGGGCGCTCCCGGCTCCGACGGCACCCACGGCGCCCACGGGCGGCGCGGCCTCCAGCCTCCCGCCGCCGGGCTCGGGGCCGTGGACTACACCCGCTTCCTGCGCGCCGACGGCCTGGCCGGCGCGCGCCTCGGCGTGGCGCGCCGCCACTACTTCAACGGCGGCGCGGCGGACCCGGTGATCGAGGAGGCCATCGCCGCCATGCGCCGGCTGGGCGCGGAGATCGTCGATCCCGTGGACCTGCCCTCCGCCGGGCACGTCGGCGATTCCGAGCTGGAGGTGCTGCTCTACGAGTTCAAGGCCGGCCTCGACCGCTATCTCGCGGGCCTGCCGGCCGGCGGCGGCGCGGCGCCGGTGCGCAGCCTGGCGGAGCTGATCCGTTTCAACGAGCAGCACCGCGCGCGGGAGATGCCCTTCTTCGGCCAGGAGCTGCTGGTGATGGCCGAGGCCAAGGGTCCGCTGACCGACCCCGCCTACCGCCAGGCGCTGGCGCGCAATCACCGGCTGACGCGCCACGAGGGCATCGACGCCACCCTGGCCAGGCACCGCCTCGACGCCATCGTGGCGCCGACCGGCGGGCCGGCATGGCTGATCGACCTGGCCAACGGCGACGCGGCGTCGGGCGGCAGCTCGACCCTGCCGGCGGTGGCCGGCTATCCCAACATCACCGTGCCGGCGGGCGAGGTGTTCGGCCTGCCGGTCGGCATCTCGTTCATCGGTGCGGCCTGGAGCGAGCCGACCCTGCTGCGGCTGGCGTTCGCCTTCGAGCAGGCGACCCGGCACCGCCGGCCGCCGCGCTTCCTGCCGTCCGCCGCCTTCCCGGCCGAGGGGATCGCCGGCGCGGCGGAGGCCGGGGTGTAGGCCACCAGCGCCCTGTTCGCCGCTAGACGGCGGGAGACCCCCTCCCCTCCCGGGTTTGCTGCCGGCGAGGGGACGGGGGGGTCTGGCTGGCGGATGGGGGGTGGGAGGCGCTACTGGGTCTGGCTTGCGCCGCCCCCGAAGTGCCTGTGGGAGGAGGCTGCGTGGTTGGCCATCATCTGCTTGTAGGTGGCGAGCTGCTCCGGCGTCAGCAGGGCCTGGAACTGCTGCTGGTACTGCTGCATGATCGGCTTGATCTGAGCCCTGTTCTGATGCATCTGGATGACCAGCTTGCCAACCGTGGCAGCGTCGGGCTCGGCCGCCTGCAGGGCCGCCTTGAGCTGCGTGTGGATCTGCTGCTGCGCCGCGTGGATCGGCTGCATCTTGGTCTTGAGGTCCTGGGCCAGCTGCTTGGCGGAAGCCTGCTGCTCCTCGGTGAGGTTCAGCTTGGTGGTCAGCTTCTGCAGCATGCCGGCGTGCATGCCCGGGGTGTGCACGGGCGTGCCGTCGGTCTGCGCCAGGGCCGGGCCGGCGAGCAGCGCCATGAGTCCGAGCAGGGCGAAGGCGACGACGGACTTCTCTCGCAGGTGTTTCATGACATCTCCTTATCTGGATCAACGCTCCAGTAGTTTCCGAGTTTCATGCCGTTTCGATCTTCCGTTCGAGGTTCCCGGCGGTCGGTGGACCGTTCGATCGTCCCCGCCGCTCTCACCCCATCAGACGGGTGCCCTCTGGCGTCGGTTACAGTACGTGCGTGACCGAGCCCACCCCGCCGCCGGCGCCGCCGGCGCCGCCATCGTCCCTCTCCTCGGCACCAGGTCCGGACCCCCTGGTCACCATCTACACCGACGGCGGGGCCGACCCCAACCCGGGCCCCGGCGGCTGGGGCGCGGTGCTGCTGCACCCCGAAAGCGGCCGGCGCGAGGAGCTCTCCGGCGGCGAGCCGCGGACCACCAACAACCGGATGGAGCTGACCGCGGCCATCCGCGCGCTCGCGGCGCTGCGCCGGCGCTGCCGGGTGGAGCTGCACACCGACTCGCAGTACCTGCGGCGCGGCGTCACCGAGTGGCTGCCGGGGTGGATCGCGCGCGGCTGGCGGCGCAAGGACGGCGAGCTGCTCAACGAGGACCTCTGGCGGCAGCTGGCGGTGGAGGTGGAGCGCCACGAGGTGCGCTGGCGGTGGGTGAAGGGGCACGCCGGCCACGCCGGCAACGAGCGCGCCGATCAGCTGGCGACCGCCGCCATCCGGGCGCAGCGGCAGGCCCGGCGCATCCCCGGGCCGGCGTCCTCCGCCGGCGGGCCGGCCGGCGCCGCCGCGGAGCCCGCGATCGAGGTCTTCCTGCGCGTCTCCTGCTCGAAGCAGGGCGCGGGCTGGGCGGCGCTGCTGCGGCCGGCGCAGCCGGCGGCC
>JASLEW010000883.1 GCA_030150965.1 Thermoanaerobaculia bacterium
ACGGCGGCCAGGGCGAGCAGGGGGGCGGCGGCGGCCGCGGCGGGCGCCCGCCGGCGCATCAGAGCTGCACCGCGACGCCGCCGAGGAAGGTGCGGCGCGGGCTCGGATAGCCCAGCACCTCGTCGTAGCGGCGGTCGGCGAGGTTCTCCAGCCGGGCGTAGGGCGCGAGCCAATGCAGGGCCTGCCAGCGGGCGGCGAGGTCGAGGCGGACGAATCCCGGGTTGGTGGTGGTGGCGCTGGTGAACGGGTCGAGGTCGGCCCGCCGGCCCACGTAGCGGCCGGCGAAGTTGAGGTTCCAGTCGCCGGGGCTCACCGTGAGCACCAGGTTGGCGCTGGTCTTCGGCCGGCGCAGCAGCTCCTGGCCGGTGGTCTCGTCCACCGCGTCGAGCCGCGTGCCGTTGAGCTCGGCGCGCACGATCCCCTGGCGGAAGCCGATCACCCCCTCGATGCCGCGGCTGCGCGAGCGGTCGACGTTGATGTCCTGGAAGGTGACGTTGTCGAACTCGATCAGGTTGTGCTGGTGGCTGTCGAAGCCGGTGGCGGCGAAGCGCCAGCCGCCCACCGCCTGCTCCAGGCCCACCTCGACGTCGGTGCTGGTCTCGGGACGCAGGCTGGGGTTGCCCGAGAACGGGAAGTAGAGCTCGCCGAGCGACGGCGCGCGGAACGCCTGGCCGTAGCTGGCGCGCAGCAGGGTGTGCTCGGCGAGCCGCCAGACGCCGCCGGCGCGCAGGCTCGTCTGGCCGCCGAAGACGTCGTTGTCGTCGCGCCGCAGGCCGACGTCGAGGTGCACCGGGCCGGCGCCCCAGCGGATCTCGCCGAAGCCGGCCCAGGTGCGCTGGTGGGCGCGGTCGAGATTGGTGCCGAAGCTGTCCACGTTGGAGACGCGGTAGCCCTCGCCCTCGGTGCCCAGGGAGATCTCCAGATCCTGCCCCGGCTGCTGCAGCAGGTGGTACGAGCCGACGGCGCGGCCGTCCAGGGTCTGCGAGCGAGTGTCCGAATGATAGGCGCCGAACGGGTCGTCAGGGCTGCTGAAGACATCGTTGAAGCGGGTGTCCGAGAGCTGGGCGTTGACCAGCCAGCGCCCGCCCGTGTAGTCGAACGGCACCGCAGCCTCCCTCTCCTGCCACGAGATGGTGGTCGCGGGCGTCGGGATGCCGGAGGAGAACGGCACGCCGGTCTGCGAGTCGTTGGCGCGCAGCATCACGCCGGCGTTGGCCGACGGCAGGAAACCCCAGAGGGCGCGCACCACCCCCTCCTCGCCGTCGAAGAAATCGTTGTTGAGCGTGCCGTCGCTGCGCTGGCCGTGGCCGGTCACGTCCAGGTGCACCGGCCCCAGGTTGGTGCCGGCCGCGACCTGCCCCAGGAGGTTGCCGCCCTGGCCGCCCTCGATGTCGGCCAGGACGCCCTGGCGCCTGGCGGTGATGACCTGCACCACGCCGCCCACGGCGTTGCTGCCGTAGAGCGCGCTGAACGGTCCGCGCACCACCTCCACCCGCTCGACGCCCTCGGTGGGCACGAACTGCCAGTTGATGTCGCCGAAGTAGGGGTCGTTGAGCGGGATGCCGTTCCACAGCAGCAAAACCTGGTTGGAGTTGGCGCCGCGCACGAAGACCGAGGTCTGCTGCCCGGGCGCGCCCGCCTGCGCCACGGTCACGCCGGGCACGCTCCACAGCAGGTCGGCGAGGGTCCGCGCCTGCCGCGCCTCGATCTCGGCGCTGTCGATGACGGTCGCGGCGGCGGGGGTGTCGTCGCGCGCCTCGGGATCGAGCGACGAGGTGACGACCACGGACTCGGAAAAGCTCTGCGGATTGGCCGGGGAGGCAGGGGAGGCCGGAGCGGTCTGGGCGAAGAGCGCCGGCACCGCTCCCCCGAGGATGCCGGCCGCCAGAAGGATCTGACGCATGGGTTCTCCTTGCGCCTGCACGCCGTCCGGTGGGGGACAGGGCGGAGGTCGAGGAGGCCGCATGGCCAGCCCGCGAGCGCCCCGCACCCCGCGGGCGACGTCAGGAACAGGATGGGGCGGCAGGTCTCCTGGCTTCCGGATCGTCCTAGTCCCGGGCCTTCCCGCGTGGGCAACCCCCCGGTTGGGGGATCCGCCGCGCGCAGTGGCTCGCTCCGGTTTCGTTCCCGGTCACAGTGGCGGGGGCCGCGCCGGCATCACACCGGCTTCCCTTTCGAAGACGGCGGAGCCTCCTCTCGTCCAAGGAGGCCGCGCCGTCACCGCACCATCGATTTGTCAAAAGGGCCCTCCACGGCGGAGGGCCCGCAACTTCCGTTCAAGCGTTCAAGCGTTCAAGCTGCCCGCGGTGCGCCGGCTTCGCGGCTCTGGCCGCCGAGCCGTCGCGGCCGGCGCCGGGGCAGGCGCGTTACTGGTGCGTCGTCCCCGTCGTTCCCGGAGCCGGGGTGTTGGGGGCCGGCGCCGAGGGCGGCGAGGGCGCCGACGGTGGCGGCACCGGCGGCAGGCTCACGCCCGGCGAGCCCACGTAGCCGACGAACCGGGCCGGGATGCCCTGCGACTGGTCGGTGTTGACGAACTGCTGCACGGTGTAGTGCGACTGCTGCTGCTGCTGCTGATAGATGCTCTGCAGCGTCTGCAGGGTCGCCGCCTGCGCGCTCTGCTCCGACGGCTCGGGCAGGTCGTTCGGCGCCCAGCCGATCGCCACCGTGTTGAAGTTGAGCGCCACGCCGAAGCCGCGGATCTCCGACTCGGTCTGCACGCCCAGGATGTCCTTCTGCGGCAGGCCCACCCAGTTGCCGGCCTCGGTCAGCAGCAGCACCAGCCCGGCGTCCCAGGACGCCTGCTGCGGCTGGTAGGCGGTGTCGACCGAGGTGCCGTTCCTCAGCTTGACGTGGTAGACCTCCGCCAGGGCGGGGGTGGCGGCCAGCGCCAGCATCAGGACCAGGAGCGCGGCGGCAGCTCCGGGCTTGAGGTGTTCCTGAGTCTTGTTCCGCAGCATGAAGACCTCCCGCAGGAGCATCCGTTGCGATTCAAACAGGCATTGTAGCACGCCTTGCCGGCCGCGGCAGGACGCACGGGCCGCGGACGCATGCCCCGTTCAGCGCGTCAGGCGGAGGAGCAGGCGGCGGCGGCGCAGGCGCTTCTGGTGGCGACCGATGCGGTCCTCGACCAGGCTGAGGAAGAGGGCCCTGGGGGCGCCGACCGGCTGCGGGCGCTTGAGGAAGAGGAGCATCGCCTCCTCCAGGATCTCCTCCGCCTCCTCGGGGGAGATGCCGTGCTTCTGGAACAGGTTGCGCAGGGGCGCACGGAGCTGTGCGAGGAGGTCGAGGAGGTCGGCTTGCGGGGCGTCGTGCATGCGCAAAGCTCTCCGGGGCCGCACTGGCAGCGCAGGGCTGACCGGGTAAGCTCAGGCCGGCGGCCCCGGACAAGGGGGCCGCGCTGCCAGGGACTGCTCAGGGCTGCAAGTGCGGCCACAGTGTAAGGTACCCAGACGGGGTAAGCAAGCACGGAAGCGCTGGGCGCGGGCGGGCAGGCAGGCCGGCCCACGCCCGGTCCCGGCAGGCGGGCGCGGCCTGGCGCGGCCGGTCCGGTGCCCGGGGCGCGCCCGGGCCGGCCGCCCGCCCCCCCTACGGATGCGTGGTCGCGTCGTAGAAGGCGGCCACGTCGCTCTTGAGCGCCTTGAGCGACGGGTCGTGCAGGTACATCATGTGGCCCGCCTGGTAGTACTTCATCTGGATGTGCGAGCGCAGGCCGGGCTCGAGCAGCAGGTGGTTGAACATCATCTCGGTGCCCAGGAACGGCGTCGCCAGGTCGAAGTAGCCGTTGAGCGCCAGGACGCGCAGGTTCGGGTTGTAGCCCATGGCATGCGCCAGGTCGATGGTGGTGTTGGCGATCGGCAGCGGGAAGGGGAAGCCCGCCGGCTTGTGCTTGAAGTCCCACTGGCCGCCGATGCCGTCGGCCTCGACGTTGTAGGTCTTGCCCTGGCCGAACTTCAGCTCGCCGTGCAGGTACTCCATGAAGGTCGCGGTGAACGCCGCGCTGATCGCGGCGGCCTGCGGGTCGTACCCCGATTCCTCGGCCAGCGGGTCGAAGGCCACGCCCAGGAAGCGCGCGTCCAGCCGGCCCACCGTCTCGTGATGGTCGCGCAGCAGCTCCTGAGTGAACTGCGCCTCCCGCACCCGCAGGTTGGCCTTCTTGATGTACTCGACCGGCAGGCCGGTGTACTCGTGCAGGCGCGCGGCCACCGCGTCGCGCTCGGCGTCGGAGAGCGCGTCGCCCTTGAGCAGGGCGGTCGCGTAGTCGCCGGCCGCGTACCTGCGCACCTCGTCGAGGAAGGGCTCCAGCCGCTCCGGCGGGTGCGGCAGCGTGTGGTGATAGAACGCCACCGCGGCGAAGGTCGGCAGGTAGTTGGGGAAGGTCCGGTCGTTGCCCGGGTAGTCGAAGATCGCCTCCAGGTCCATCGCCACCGAGACCAGGATGACGCCGTTGAAGTTCATGTTCTCGTTGTTCTGCAGCCAGTCGACCACCCCGGCCGAGCGGGTGGTGCCGTAGCTCTCGCCGAGCAGGTACTTGGGCGAGTTCCAGCGGTTGTTGTCGGTCACGTACTGCTTGATGAAGCGGCCGATCGACTCGATGTCGGCGTCGGTGCCCCAGAAATCCTTGTCCTTGGAGTCTCCCACCGCGCGGCTGAAGCCGGTGCCCACCGGGTCGATCATCACCAGGTCGGTCTTGTCGATCACGCTGTAGGGGTTGTCCACCAGGCGGTAGGGCGGCGGCGGGGTCGGCCCGGCGTCGGCGGTGACCACCCGCCGCGGGCCGAGCGCCCCCATGTGCAGCCAGATCGACGACGAGCCCGGGCCGCCGTTGTAGGCGAAGGTGAGCGGCCGCCGGCCGGGATCGGCCGCCTCGGCGCCGCGCAGGGTGTAGGCGACGTAGCCGATGCTCGCCGTCGGCTCGTCCTTGGCGTTGCGCAGGATCAGCGTGCCGGCGGTGGCGTTGTAGTTGATCGTCCTGCCGCCGATGACCACGCTGTGCTGGGTGACCGACTGCTCGGCCTTGGGGGCCTCCTTCTCCGCCTTCTTGGCGTCGGCGCCGCCGGCCGCCTTGCTGTCCTGGGCCCGGGCCGCGAGGGCGCCGCCGGCCAGCAGCAGGACGGCGCCGGCAAGACTTGCGAGCTTCTTCGTCACGTTCCTCTCCTCACATGGGGACATGCTGCGGTTCGCCAACAGAGTCAATACGCTCGGCGCGCCGGCGGGTTGCGGCCTCAGAGGCGCACGATGCCGCGCCGCAGCGCCACCACCACGGCCTCGGTGCGGTCGCGCACCCCAAGCTTCTCATGGATGCTCAGCAGGTGGGTCTTGACCGTGCCCTCGCTGATGCAGAGCTCGCCGCCGATCTCGCGGTTGGTCCGGCCGGCGGCCACCAGCCGCAGCACCTCGACCTCGCGCCGGCTGAGCGCCGGGCCGGCGGCGGCGCGGGCCGCCAGGCGCGAGGCGGCGTCCGCCGAGAGGTGGAGCGCGCCGGCATGGACGGCGCGCACCGCCGCGAGGAGGTCGGCCGTCGAGCTGTCCTTGAGCAGGTAGCCGCGGGCGCCGCCGTGCAGCGCGCGGTAGACGTTCTCGTCGCCGTCGAAGGTGGTGAGGACCAGGATGCGGGCCTCCGGCCACTCGGCGCGGATGGCGGCGGTGGCCTCGACGCCGTCGAGACGCGGCATCGCCAGGTCCATCAGGGTGACGTCGGGGCGCAGCTCGCGGTGGCGGGCGACCACCTCCTCGCCGTCGGCGGCCAGGCCGGCGACGGTCATGTCCGGCTGCACCTCCAGCACCGCCGCCAGGCCGTCGCGCACCACCGGGTGATCGTCCGCCACCAGGACACGGATGGGGCCGCCCGCCGGCACCGGGTTGCCGGCGGCGGTCATCCGCTCGCCACCCGCACGGCGATCCGCGTCCCCCGGCCCGGGGCGGAATCGATGCGCAGCTCGCCGCCCAGCTGCCGGGCGCGCTCGGCCATGTTGCGCAGCCCGCAACCGGCGGCGGCCCCGGATCGCGGCGGCGGCGCCGGCATGCCGGCGCCGTCGTCCTGCACGGTGAGCGACACGGTGTGCGGGTCGTAGCGCAGGCCGATCTCGATGCGGCCCGGCCGGGCGTGGCGCACGGCGTTGGTCAGCGCCTCCTGGCCGATGCGCAGCAGATGCGCCTCCACCTCCTCGGTCAGGGCATAGGGCTGGCCGTCGAGCCGGGCTTCGAGGCGGATGCCCGAGCCGGCGGTGAGCTGCTGGCCGATCTGCTCGACCGCGCCGAGCAAGTTGCCGTCGGCGAGCCAGCCCGGGCGCAGCGCGGCGACCGACCGCCGCGCCTCGTCCAGGCTGCGGCGCGCCAGCTCACGCGCCCGGCCGAGGTGCAGCCGGGCGCCGGCCGGGTCGGCGGCGAGGCGCTCCTCGGCGGCGTTGAGCTGCAGCACGATGCCGGTGAAGCCCTGCGCCAGGGTGTCGTGGATCTCGCGCGCCAGGCGCGTGCGCTCGGCGACGACGGCGCCGCGCTGGCCCTCCTCGGCGGCGCGGGCGGCGGCGTCCAGGCGCTCGAGGTGACGCGAGAACACCAGCACCAGGCCGGCGACGGCCAGGTACACGGCGGTCCAGGCCGCCGCCTGCCGCCAGTCCTCGCCCAGGCGCCAGGCGTCGAGCCAGAGCAGCAGCGAGCAGATCACCGTCCAGGTGCGGACGAAGAAGGCGCCGATCAGCAGGCCGCAGACCAGGATGGTGAGCGCGAGCAGGGCGCCGCTCGCGTTGCGCAGCCCGAAGTGGGCCAGGGAGAAGGCCGCGCTGTGGCTCAGCCCGACCAGCAGGAGGTTGGTGGCGAAGAGCGTCCGCCGCCCGCGCGCCGCCCAGGCCGCCAGCGCCAGGAAGAGGGCCGGCTCCGCCACCGCCCAGAGCAGGGTGAAGCGGCCGGCGCCGGCGAGCAGCAGCACCGCCGCCTGCGCCGCCAGCGCGCCGGCGGCGCCGAGGAGGATCTGGACGAGGAGCCGGGCGCGCAGCGGCTCCTCGTGCCGCAGCCGCGCCGCGGCGGCAGGATAGAGGCGCAGCGTGAGGCGCTGCTCCCAGGCGATCAGGTGGTC
>JASLEW010000905.1 GCA_030150965.1 Thermoanaerobaculia bacterium
TTGGCACCTCGATGTCGGCTCATCACATCCTGGGGCTGAAGCCGGTCCCAAGGGTTCGGCTGTTCGCCGATTAAAGTGGTACGTGAGCTGGGTTTAGAACGTCGCGAGACAGTTCGGTCCCTATCTCGTGTGGGCGCAGGATACTTGAGGGGATTTGTCCCTAGTACGAGAGGACCGGGATGGACGAACCTCTAGTGCACCAGTTGTCGCGCCAGCGGCATAGCTGGGTAGCTATGTTCGGAAAGGATAACCGCTGAAAGCATCTAAGCGGGAAGCCCCCCCTGAGATGAGGTATCCCTGAAGACCCCTGGAAGATGACCAGGTTGATAGGCAGGAGGTGTAAGCGCTGCGAGGCGTTGAGCTTACCTGTACTAATCGGTCGTTCGGCTTGACCAATTGTTCGCTCTCTTCAGCCGGTGAGTCCTATCGCTCGTTACCCGATTCGGTTTGAGGTTCTTTTCAGTTCAAGGTTTTCCGGTGGCTGTGGCGAGGGGGAAACACCCGTTCCCATTCCGAACACGGCAGTTAAGCCCCTCAGCGCCGATGGTACTGCATGCGCAAGTGTGTGGGAGAGTAGGTCGTTGCCGGGAAGCTAATTTCCGTTGCAGCCCTCAGTCGGGACCGACTGAGGGCTGTTTGTTTTGGTGCCGGGCGTTCCCTCTGTAACCACCCTCGGGCGCAGATCGTCTATCCTTGCGGGGGTGGACACGCGCAGCATGCAGGCCACGGACACTCTGATGCGGCTCGAGCCGCTCGCGGGCGGCACGGGTGCCGGCAGCAACGACGCCGCCAGCCCCGCCACGCCCGCCGAGATCGCCGAGCAGCGGCTGGTCCGCGCCAGCGCCGAGGGGGACGAGGAGGCGTTCGCCGCCCTGGTGCGGCGTCACCAGGGGCGCGTCTTCCGCCTGGCGGGCCGCTTCTTCCGCCAGCCCCAGGACGTCGAGGAGGTGGCGCAGGAGACGTTCCTGCGCGCCTGGTTGAAGCTCGGCACCTACAGCGCCCGCGCGCCGTTCGAGCACTGGCTGACCCGCCTCTGCCTGCGTTGCGCCTACGACCGGCTGCGGCGCTCCGGCGCTCCCCGCCAGGCGCGGCCGTCCCGCCGCTCGCCGGCCGGCAGCGCCCCCGGAGCCGCCGGCGCACACCGCCCGGCAGCCGCGGCGAATCCGGCCGCGGCCCTCTCTGGGGTCTTCGACCTGGAGGAGGTGGCGGCGCCGGAGAGCGACCCGGACGCCCGCCTGGAGGTGGCCCGCCTGCTGAGCCGCCTCTCGGAGGCGGACCGGTTCCTGCTGGTCCTGCTGGAAGCCGAGGGGTGGTCGGTGGCCGAGATCGCCGAGCACCTGGGTCTGAGCCGCGTCAACGTCAAAGTCCGAGCGCACCGTGCCCGCCAGAAGCTGCGGCGCGTGCTGGAGGAGGGTTGAGATGAGCGCCACGAAGCAAGCCAGCGAGACCGGCGGCACCCGTGGAGCCAGAGGCGGCGAACGGGACCGCGAGCGGGTCTGCCGCCGGATCCGCCGGCAGCTCTGCGCCACGCCGCCGGCCGCGGCGCGCCGCGCCGCCGAGCTGCGCGGCCACCTCGAATCCTGCCCGGCCTGCGCCGCCTTCGAGCGGCGCCTGGCGGCGGCGCGCCGGGAGCTGGGCCGGCCTCTGCTGCCCGGCCGCGCCCTGGAGCCCGATGCGGGATTCCCGGCACGGCTCATGGCCCGCCTCGGCCGGCCGGCCGACGTCCTCGGCTGGGCTGCCTTCCGGGCGCTGCCGGCGGCCCTCGGGCTGGCCCTGGCCCTCGCCTGGCTGGGCTTCTCGGCTTCCTCCGTCGGCGGCCCGTCCACCGGCCAGACCCCGGCCGCGCTGGCGGCCGACGACGCCAACCCCAGCCCCGATCAGCTCATGGCCTTCTCGGCGGCGCCGCCCGAGGTCCTGCCTTGAGCCGGCGCCCGGGCGCGCGGTAGGGCCGCCTGGCGGAGCCCCAATGCGACGTCCCGAAGCGATCGCCGTCGTCATCGTCCTGTTCCTGCTCGGCGTGGCGGTGGGGGCCCTGGGCGCCAACCTGCTCGATCACCGGCACGGCTGGCCGGGCGGCCATGGCGGTGGCGGCCTGGGTCTCCGCCCGGCGCAGGGGCATTCGCCGGGGCATTCGATGGTGGCGGAGCTGCATCGCCGCCTGGGCCTCACCGCCGACCAGCAGCGCCAGCTGGACGCCATCGTCGCCGACACCCACCGCGAGACCATGGCCATGTGGCACCAGATGCGCGAGCGCCTGAGCGACCGCATCCAGCAGATCCTCACCCCGCAGCAGCGCGCGGAGTTCCAGCGCTACCGCCAGGAGCTCGAAGCCGAGCGCCAGAGGCGGCAGCAGGCCCGCATCCGCTGACCTGCCGCTGCCCGGCTACTCGGGCCACAGCCGCTTCCACCACGGATCGTCCGGCCTGTCCGCCTTGCCCGCCGCGAGCGGCACGTTCATCCTGTTCCGGATGCCGTCGATGTCCCAGCCGGTGAGCGACGCCAGGTTGCGCGCCTCGCGGTCCCAGCGCTCGCGCAGCGAGCGCCGGTAGCCGGCCGCCGCCTCGCAGGTGGCGCCGCCCTTCCAGGGGTGGTTGAGCACGAAGCGTCCCTGGAAGTTGTCGCGGTCGCCGGTCTCCTGGAACGCCAGATCCTCGGGGAAGTGGGCGGCGTCGTAGCGCACGTGCAGGCGGGTCAGGAACACCTCGGCGCCGGCGCCCGGGCGCACGAAGCGGCGGCGTGCCGGCGGCGCCGCGGGCGCCGTGGGCGCCACGCTGCCGTCCTCCAGCCAGAAGACGCCCAGGTTGCGCAGCTCGTCCCGCGACAGCGGGTCGGCGGCGCAGGGATCGCACCACCCCATGTCCCAGGCGTACTCCAGGAACACCGTGCGCATGTCCTCCTTGACCACCTGGCGGTCGAACATCGCCTGGTAGAACCTGCCGAACTCGTCCTTGACGAACAGCGGCACGTCCTCGCCGCTCGGCAGCCGGACCGTGCGGTAGTTGGTGGTCTCCACCCGGCCCTGCCGGGTCAGCGCGTAGACGATGAGGTCCTGCGGGCCGGTGGCGTTGACCATGCCGAGACGGATGGGCAGCATGAAGCGCGGCGACTCGTAGGCCACCTGCAGCGGCCGCAGATAGGTGAAGCCGAGCCGCGACTGCTCCTTGAGGTTCACCTTGGCGACGAAGAAGTGCAGCCCCTGGCGGATGTAGCTCCCCAGCACCCGGCTCGCCCCGGCCGGCACGCGGTAGCCGTTCTCGCGCAGCCAGGTCTCCAGGCCGTCGCTCTGCCTGGCCGAGAGGATCAGGATGTCGTACTCGCCGACCGTGTAGGTGGCCTCGATCGTCACCCCGAGGCTCCTGGCGCGCTCCTGCGCCATGCCGCCGGCCGCGGCGCCCGGCGCGGGCGCCGCCAGGGCCTTCTGCATCGCGATCGGCGGCTCGCACGGGTTGGGATCGAAGTATTCGACCAGCCGCGGCGCCGAGTAGGCGTCGAGGTGATCGATCAGCGCCCGCTCGGCGACGTGGATCTGCTCGCGCGCCAGCAGCGTCGGCACCGGGACGACCAGGGCGAACTCCTTCGCCTCGCCCTTGAAATCGTTGGCCATGGTCATCACCGTGCGGTCGCCGTCGCGCACCAGGACGACCTGCGACGCCCGGTTGTAAAGATGCGCGTCGGCCTTGGCGACGTAGAAGCCACAGAAGGCGTGGGCCGCGCCGGCGGCGGCGGCGAGCAGCAGCGCCGCGGCCAGGGGCCGGCGGATGCCCACGGGCAACGACTGCGCGATGCGCTTCATGAGATTCTCCTTTCAGCCAGCAGCAGGGCCTGCCGCGGCCAGGCGTGGCGCCTGCCCGGCAGCAGCCGATCGATCACCGGCACCAGCGGCGCCAGGAAGGCGAGCGCCAGCAGCAGCGCGGTGGGGCGGTACAGCACGAACTGCACGTAGGCGGCGCCCAGCGCCACCAGGCAGGCGAACAGGATGCGTCCGGCGCGCGAGTCCGGGGTGGTCCTGGGGTCCGAGATCATGAAGAAGCAGAAGATCAGGAAGGCGCCGTTCTCCACCTGGTGCAGCGGGATGGCGAGCGGCTGGCCCAGCCACAGCGCGCGGCCGGCGAGCAGCGACCCGTAGGCGCCGAGGAAGGCGCAGGTGACGTCGGCGCGCGCCGCGCGGTTGACCACCAGCCCCCCGAGGCACAGCAGCAGGAAGCCGAAGAAGGCGGCATTGCCCCACTGCCCGGGCGACACCCAGACGGCGCCGCCGGTCCCGAGCATCAGCGCCACGATGCCGAAGTTGGTCGGATTGAAGAGGTGCTTGCCGCGCACCCGCAGCACGAACTTGCCGCCCACCGCGAGGGCCGCCGCCGCGGCGGCCCAGGCCAGCCGCCCGGTGCGCAGCAGCAGGCAGAGCGACAGCGCCGAGATCCAGGCGCTCCGCAGGTCGTGCCAGGCGGGGGCGGGCAGCCGCGCCAGCCAGCGCGCGCCCGCGGCCTGGGTGGCGAGCGCCACCGCCACCATCGCCACCGCCTGGGCCGGGCGCACCTCCAGATCGAGGCGCGCCAGGCCGTAGACCAGAAGCGAGGCCAGCACCGCGATCTGGTAGTGCCGCGGATCGTCGACCAGCCGCAGGAGCCGCGGCAGCCGCGCGCCGCCGACGGCGGGCCATGGACCTGGCGCCGGCGCCGGCCGCCCGGGCGGTCGCGGCGCCAGGTCATGAGAGAGCGGGATCGAGGTCATCGGCAGAGCCTCCTGTCCGGATTAGACACCCCCGCCCCGCGCGCCGGAAACCGTGCCCGCCCCAACGCCGCCGCCGCGGCCTCCGTAGATCAGTCAGAAGGTTGGCCGGCCAGCCGCGCAACGAAGTTTCGGCAACTCGACCTCGACCGTGGAGAACGACCATGCTCACCCTCAAGCAGTCCCAGATGGCGGCGGCCGGCCGGCTCGCGCGTGCGTCCGTCCTGGCGCTCCTCGCCACCGCCGCGCTGCCCGCGGCCGGCCGCGGGCAACAGCCGCAGCCGCATTCCCTCTTCCGTCTCAGCAGCTGCACCGACTGCGCGGAGCACGACCCGGTGGTGGCCGGCAATGCCGCCGGCAGCCTGATGACCGCCTGGAACGCGGTGGTCAACGCGGCGCACCTCGACGTCTCCGGCCGCATCTTCGCCGCCTCGGGCGCGCCGCTCGGCGGCGACTTCCAGCCGGCCGACGGCACCTCCGGCCCACCGCAGTTCGGCGCCGCGACCGCCGCCGACGCCCAGGGCAATTTCGTGCTGGTCTGGGCGACGCTCAGCGGCGACCAGAGCACCATCCTGGCGCAGCGCTACGACTCCAAGGGCAACGCGCTGGGCGACCCGATCGAGGTGGCCTCCGACGGCGCCTCGTCGCCCTCGTCGCCGGCCGACTTCAACCCGGCGGTGGCGGCGGTGCCTGCCGGCGGCTTCGTGGTGGCCTGGGTGCGCCAACTCCCCGACGCGCCCGGCGGCAGCCCGCCGCAGGTGATGGCGCGCCGCTTCACCGCCGCCGGCGCCGCCGCCGGTCCGGCCCTCCAGCTCTCGACCGGCCTCGCCCTGGGCGACCGTCCGAGCCTCTGCGTCAGCTCGACCGGACGCCTGCACGTGGCCTGGACCTTCGCCGACGCCTACCGGCCCTTCGAGGCGAGCCTGATCGGGGTGGTGGTGCGCCGGGTCACCCCGGCCGGCGTGCCGGTCGGCCCCGAGCAGGTGGTGGCGCCGGCGGTGCTGAACGATTCCTCGGTCGCCATCTCCTGCGGGCCGACCAACAGCTACACCGTGGTGTGGCAGACCACGCAGCCGCCGGCAGCCGCCGGCAGCGACATCGTGGCGCAGCGCTTCACCCGCCTCGGCCAGCCGAACGGGTCGCCCTTCCTGGTCAACCAGCAGACCGACCAGGAGCAGAAGAACCCGGCGCTCATCACCGACGCCGCCGGCAACTTCCTGGCGGTGTGGGAGGGGACGCCCGACGGCAGCAACCTCGTCTCCGGCCGGCGTTTCAGCGCCGCCGGGGAGCCGCTCTCCGGCGAGTTCATCGTCTTCCGCTCCCTGCCGGGGGACCTGACCATCCTGCGGCCGGCCATCGCGCCGGTGGGCGGCACCGGCTTCGCCGTGGTGGTCGACGCGCCGGGCGGGGTGGTCGGCCGGCGTTTCACGCTGCCCGCGGCGGCGTCGGCCGCGACGGCGGCGGCCACTGCCGCCGGCACCGGCGGCACGGGCGACGGCAGCGGCGAGGCGGGCCTGTGGTAGCCGCCGCGCCCGCCCCGAGGGCGGGCGGTTGAGGCGTGGGGGGCGGCCGTCCCGGCGGACGGCC
>JASLEW010000884.1 GCA_030150965.1 Thermoanaerobaculia bacterium
CGGCCGACTACCTGGCCGGGTTCCCCTGGCACCCGCACCGGGGGATCGAGACCATCACCTACGTCCTGGCCGGGACCGTCGAGCACGGGGACAGTTTGGGCAACCGCGGGACGATCGCCGCCGGGGACGTTCAGTGGATGACGGCCGGCCGCGGCGCGGCGGCGTTGGCGAACCGGCCCTCGCCATCGAAGACGTAGGCGAAGGCGTGGCGCGAGGTCTCGACCGGCAGGCTCTTGCGCGTGCCCGGGGGCACCCAGATGTCGAGGTAGCTGGGCTCGGCGGCGATGCCGTCCACCGGCCCGGTCCTGCCCCAGAAGCTGCCGCAGATGACGCGCGCCCGGGTGCCGTCGTCGTCGGTGACCTCCGGGATGTCGGCGGACTGCACGTCCTGGTAGCGCGGCGGGGTCATCTTGAGCGACGCCGGGAGGTTGGCCCACAGCTGGAAGCCGTGCATGCGCCCGGCGCGGTCGCCCTTGGGCATCTCCTGGTGGATGATGCCGCTGCCGGCGGTCATCCACTGCACGTCGCCGCCGCCCAGGGTGCCGCGGTTGCCCAGGCTGTCGCCGTGCTCGACGGTGCCCGCCAGCACGTAGGTGATGGTCTCGATGCCGCGGTGCGGATGCCAGGGAAAACCTTTCAAATAGTCCTGCGGCCGGTCGTTGCGGAAGTCGTCGAGCAGCAGGAACGGATCGAACGTCTCGGTGTCGCCGAAGCCGAAGGCCCGGCGCAGATGGACGCCGGCGCCTTCCAGCGCCGGCTGGGATTGAGCGGTCTGTTTGACGGCGCGGATGGACATGATGTGCTGACAACAGCCGCCGCCGGCAAGCTATTCCACCCCGCGCGAGCGCACGGTTCCGGCGCCGGGTGCGCGAGCGCATTCCCACCACCGCGCGCGCGAGGGCGCCTCGAGCGCCGGGTGGAGGTGTGCGGCTCCACCGCGGCGTTTCGCGCCGTTTCGCGGCATGGCGCGCGGCGCCGCGGGCGCGGCCGCCGCGAGGCGGGGTGGTCCGCCGGTGGGGAGCGCGGCGGCCGGCGCCTACGGCAGGGTCATGCGCCAGGCGCCGCGCCCGTGGGTGAAAGCGAAAAGGACGCCGTGCGGCGCCCCGCCGCCCGCCGGCAGCAGCACCAGCGACTCCACCAGCACGTCGGCGAAGCCGGTGTCCTCGACCGCCCAGCTGATGCCGCCGTCGGCGGTGACCAGGACGCCGAGGTCGGTGCCGAGGTAAAGGTGGCGGGAGTCGCCGGGATCGACGGCCAGGGCGTGGACCGGCAGGTCGGGCAGCGAGCCGGCGCCGCTGCCGCCCAGGCTCAGCCAGCTGCTGCCGCCGTCGAGGCTCTTCCAGACGTGCGGGACGCCGAAGGTGGCGTAGGTGGCATAGACCGTGGTGGGGCTCTGCGGGTCGTAGACCAGCGACGAGACGTAGCCGGCGGCGGGCTGGGAGACCGACCAGAGGGTGGCCGGCGTGGAGCTGAGCGCGGCGTCGTTGCGGCTGACGTTGCCCTGGCTGGTGCCGGCGAGGACGTGCCGGCCGTCCTGCGGCGAGACGGCGATGGCGCTCACCAGGTCGAGGGCGTTGGCGCCCAGCGGCGGGCTGGCGCGGGTCCACCGCGCGGCGCCGTTGCCGCTCACCCAGAGCGAGTCGCCGCCCAGCCAGAGCCGCTGCGGGTCGGTGGGGTCGAGGACGAACGGCGCGATGAACGGAAACGAGCCGCTGCCGATGCCGCTGATCGCCGGGGAGAAGGTGCTGCCGCCGTCGGTCGATTTGACCAGCGACAGCCCATCCGATTCGGCGTAGACCACCGCCGGATCGGTGGGATCGATGGCGACGA
Source organism: Thermoanaerobaculia bacterium (assembly GCA_030150965.1). Lineage (GTDB taxonomy): Bacteria > Acidobacteriota > Thermoanaerobaculia > Multivoradales > UBA5704 > JASLEW01. Next base: position 1,831 of record JASLEW010000884.1, read on the forward strand.
AACCGCCGTCCTGTCCCAGCACCTGCCGCCAGCCGTTCGGCCCGGCGGCGTCGCTGCCCGCGACCGTGCCGAGGTCCTGGGCGCCGCCGATGTAGGAGGCGCCTCCCGGAAACACCGCGCCCTGATAGAACTGGGCGACGGCGTAGCCGCGGTCGAGGCTGCTCCAGGTGACGGCCGAGGCCGTGGTGTCGCACGCCGCCCGCGGGCCGAAGGCCACCGCGGCGCGGGCGTTCCGGGTACGGTAGACGCCGCCGTCGCCGGCCACCAGCAGGGTCTGGTTGTGGATGCCGTCGTAGCGCGGGTGGAAGACCAGGGCATGCTGGTCGGCGTGGGCGAAGCCGCCGGTGGCGCCGTTCTCGCCCGCCCACCAGTAGTTGGCGAGCCCCCAGGTGTGGCCGCCGTCGTCGGAGCGGAAGAGGTCGACGCCGCCGGCCCAGACGCGGTCGGGGTCCGCCGGGTCCACGGCGATGACGTTGTCGTACCAGCCGCGGCCGCTCCACAGGTTCGGCGCCCCCAGGCCGCAGTCGCCCTGGAAGGCGAAGCGCGTGCTCGACAGCAGGGCCGTGTTGAGCGCCACCGGATCGGTGTTGCGCACCTGCGCCGTCCAGCTGCCGGCGGCGCCGCCCGACGACGAGCGGAAGACCGCCAGCAGCCCCTGGCTGTAGTGGCCGCTCGGGCCGGCCAGGTTGCTCGTCGCCAGGGCGTAGACGACGTTCGGGTTGGAGGGGGCGATGGCGAGCGAGGTGCGGCCCATGCCGGGCTCCCTGAGCACCGGCTGGAAGAGCGCCCCCTTCTGCGCGTGCAGGTTGCGGTAGACGGTCGCCTGCTGGAAGGTGCCGCAGGAGGCGAAGACGACGTCGTCCGGCTGATCGCCGCGCAGCGCCAGGTCGAGGCAGCCCCCCTGGACCTGCGGCGCGAGGCGCATCCCCCAGGTGGCGCCGCCGTCGAGCGAGCGCCAGACGCCGGTGCCGGTCGCCGCGTAGAGGGCGCCGGTGCGCGCGCTCACCACCAGGCTGTTGACGGCGTAGAAGTCCGGCGTCGCGGTGGCCGCGAGCTGCTGCCAGTGGGCGCCGCCGTCCACGGTCTTGAAGATGCCGGCGCCGCGCACCGCGTCGCTGTTGAAGTAGCCCTCGCCGGTGCCGGCATAGAGCACCAGGTGATGGTGGGGATCGATGGCCAGCGAGCTGACGGCCAGGCTCGGCAGCAGATCGTCGAGCGCCGTCCAGGTGGCTCCGCCGTCGGCCGTCTTCCAGACGCCGCCGTCGACCCCCGCCGCGTAGAGCGTGCGCACCGCGGCCGGATCGAAGAGCAGCGCCCGCGTGCGTCCGCCCATGTTGCCGGGTCCGAGCGGCTGCCAGGTGCCGGGCGGCGCCGCGGCGGCGGCGGGACCGGGGCCCGGCGAGGCGGCGCCCGGCGGCACGGCGCCGGACCCTGCTCCACCGGTTTGGCCGGCGACCGCGGCATGGTGATGCGGCATGTTCCGCATGTGCTCGAGCGCCGCGAGGTAGCGCGCCGTCAACGAGCGCTCGGCCGCCGCCGGCTGCCCGCGCGGCAGCCGCCGGGCGAGGAACCAGGCATGCGCCGCCGCCGGATCGTCGCCCTCGGGCTGCTCCTCGCCGAGGCCCGCCGGCGGCGCTGACGCCCCTGGCGGCGCTGGCTGAGCTGGCTGCGCAGACGGCGCTGACTGCCCTGGCGGCGCCGCTGGCTGAGCTGGCTGCCCTGGCGGCGCCGGCTGCGCCCGCCGTCCGGGCGCCGCTGGCTGGACCTGCTGCCCGGGCGGCGCCGCT
>JASLEW010000921.1 GCA_030150965.1 Thermoanaerobaculia bacterium
CGCGCGCGGGGGCGGCTCGTCCTGGAGCCGGGCGCCGCAGGCCGATGCCGGCGCGGTGAGGGCGTCGCGTCCGCCCGCCGCCCACGTGGCCAGCGCGAGCCCGGCGGCCACGCGGGCCGTGCGCGAGAGGAGGGCCCAGGAGCGGCGGGGATGCCGCGCGCGCGGCACCGTACCCTGTGTCAGCGCTCCCTCAGTCTTGGTTGCAGGTGAGGGCCACGGTCGTCACCGGCTGTGTCGGGCAGTAGGCAGAACACGCATAACCGTTACCATAGGTGCAAATATAGGTGCATTGGAGCAGGGTCAGGATGACTCCGCCGCCGGCCCTCCGGAATGGGGACAGGTCCTGCACGGTCTCCTTCGACAGGGTCAACCTGCGCGGTCTTCTTCTCATGCCTCGCCCTCCGGCCGGTCAAACCGGCGAAATGGCAACCGGCGGCGATTCTTGCCCGCGATGATCCAGGAGTCAAGCAATTGCGAGCCAGCCATGGCCCTTCGAGCGGGATACCGAAGACTCGCCCGTGCCGGGGCCGGCCGGGCGGATCGCCGGTCCAGATTCGGGGAACAGCTGTCTTCATGACCGGTCTTCCTTAATTCCGGCCCACCCGCTTGCGGGGCATCGTGAACTCCCTTCTCCCCAATCATGGGGCGTCCACGAAACCGGGGCAACTCCACCAGCCTGAATCTTCAGATCTCGATGCTCTCTTTGGTCAGACCGCCACCCGGCCACCGTCGACGGGGACCACGGCTCCGTTGATGTAGCTCGCCCTGCCGGAGGCGAGGAAGAGGATCGCCTCGGCGATCTCCTGCGGGTTGGCGGCGCGGCCAAGCGGGATGGTTGAGACGATGGCCGTGAACCCGTCGCCCATCGCGTCCGTACCGGGCGTGCTGGTCGGGCCAGGTGAGACGGCGTTGACGCGGACGCCCTTGGGGCCATACTCGGCCGCCCACGCCTTGGTCAGGAGCGCCACTGCGGCCTTCGAGGCGCCGTACACGGAAAGCCCCGCCATACCGAGCTCGGCGACCATCGTGGTGACGTTGACGATCGCGCCGCCACCGCGCGCGACCATCTTCGGCGCGATCGCGGCGGTCAGCAGAAATGGGGCCTTCACGTTGACTGCAAACGTCTCGTCAAACGCGGCCTCGGAAAGCTCGTGGGTTGCTCCGGCCGGAAAAACGCCGGCGTTGTTGACGAGGATGTCCACGTTGGCGGCACGCTCGGCGAGGGTGCGCACATCGTCGGGGGACCCGAGATCCGCGCGCACGAACTCCGCGTCGCCACCGCTTGCCTTGACGGCGGTGACCACGTCTGCTCCACGCGCTTCGTTCCGGCCGCTGATCAGGACGTACGCGCCTTCACGCGCGAGTGCTACCACTGTTGCGCGACCGATGCCGGACGTGCCGCCGGTCACCAGCGCTCGCTGTCCGCTCAATTCCTTCCGCGAAGGTATCCTTTGTGTCGCTGCCTCTCGTTCGCTCATCGCTGCCTCCTAAAGTGGACTACGCAGTCCAATCTATACACATCAAAGTGGACTGTCAAGTCCAAATCTGGCACCATTGGGTCGTGGCGGATGCGAACGCACCAGCAACGGCGAAGGGACGCGCGATGCGCGACCGAATCGTGCAAGCCGCGGCCGGACTCATTGCCGAGAAGGGCGCTGCCGGCATGAGCCTGGACGACGTCCGGGCGCGGACGGGCGCCAGCCGCAGCCAGCTCTACCACTACTTCGAAGATCGTGACGACCTCGTCCACGCCGTCATCGACGCCACCACCCGCGCCGTCCTCTTCAGGCAAGGCGAGCTTCTCGAGCATCTCGACTCGTGGGCCGGCATCGACCGCTGGTTTGACTTCTTGGTCCAGCGTCAGATCGAGCGGCAAGCGCGCGGCGGATGCCCGATCGGCTCGCTTGCCGGCCAGTTTGCCGAGAGCGACCCAGACGCCCGCGCGGCGATCGCGGCTGGCCTGGACCGCTGGGAAGCGCACTTGCGCGACGGCCTCGCCAGGATGAAAGTCCGTGGCAAGTTGTGCAAGGATGCCGACCCCGCCGCCCTCGCCACCGCCACCATGGCCAGCATCCAGGGTGGCCTCCTCCTCACACAACTCCGCCGAGACCCTCAGCAGCTACGTATCGCGCTCAACGCAGCGCGCAACAACCTCCGCCTCGCGGCCGCCTGATCCCCCGCAAATAGCTGCGAATACGAATACTATGCACCGGTCGAAAAAACCGGACAGGTTGGGTCCGCACCCCAGGCAAGAGGTCTCCCCGGCGCGCTGCTCCCCCTCGCCGGCGGCTCCGGCGCTCCGGCGCTCCCGGCGAGGCCGGCACGGCGTCGCCCGAGCGCCGCGCCCGGACGGTCAGCGCGTGCGCCGGCCGGCGCCGCCGGCCGCGCCCCAGGGACCGAGCGGCTGGAGGCGCCTGGAACCGGCGGGCGCGGGCTGGAGCGGGCCCGGATTCGGGAAAGTTTGCCTGTACGACAGTCCCTCCTTGATTCTGGCCGGCACGCTTGCGTGGCTGCGCGACTTCGGCTTCACTTGGCGGCGCTGAGCCCCTGAAGCTGCCGCGGCGCCCCCGCCGCGGCGCGCGCGGCCATGACGCCAACGACCGACCACCCGGCCACCCGCCGGCAGCTCGACCGCATCTTCGACCGCTTTGCCGCCGACGTGGCGCGGGTGGAGCGGCTGCTGGCGCTGCCGGCGGCGGA
>JASLEW010000938.1 GCA_030150965.1 Thermoanaerobaculia bacterium
TGGGCCGCGCGGCGCGCGATGGCAAACAAAAGTGATGGGGTCGCCGGGAGCGCCGGAGAGACGCGGCGCGCCGTCCCTGAGCCGTGGGCAGCCCGGGAGGTGACGCCTTCGCTACAGGATTTCGATCAGGTTTTCCGACCGCGGCGCGAGCCGCCGTTCTGCTGATTCTGGCCGCGGCGCCTCGCGCCGCTCGCGCCTATCCCGTGCAGGACGCGCCAGCCCCCCGGGCTGGGCATTTGCATGGGCATCGGCATGGGCATTCGACGAAGCCGATGAAGCAGGTCGATGGCGGGGGTCAGCTGCATGACGGCGGGAGCATAGCAGCGGCGCGTGCTTTGTCAAGCGAGTCCCATGCCGGGCCGGCCGCGGCCAGGCGCCGGCGGCAGACCTCGGGGGGAGAGCTGGGAGAGATCCTCGGCCATGGCAGGAGTTGCGGGATCGCGGTCGCCGGCGGCGTGCCGGGCGGGCCGCCTCAGCCGGCCCCGAACCCCAGGCGGCCGTAGCCCTCCAGGTCGCCGCTCTCCTCGAGCAGCAGCAGCGCCAGGTAGCGGTGATTGCCGGGTGCCCCCGCCGGCCCCGCCGACCCATAGGCGCCGCCCGCCGCTCCGCCCTCCGGCAGCGGCCCCATGGGCTGCATCTGCACCACCCGCCAGGCGGCCAGCAGGTCTTCGATGGTTCCGCCTTCGAGCGGCACGATCGCCGGCTCGCCCGGCCTGCCGCCCCCGGCCAACACCTGCACCGCCACCAGCCGCTGCTGCTTCTTCGTCATCGGTCGTCCTTTCGCCGTCGGCCGTCCTCGCGCGCCGCGGCATCATACCGCCGCGGGCGGCCGGCGCACGCCATTCACGCTAGACTGCGGTGCATGAAACGGCCGACGACGCGCGTGCGCGCAGCGCTGGAGCCCGCGGCGGTCAGCAGGAGCGGGAGGCGGGGTGGCGCTGCCGACTGAGGAGACCGCGGCAGCGGCGTCCACATCGGCCGCGGCGTCCGCGGCGGCCCCATCGCCCGCATCGGGCGCATCGTCCGGATCGCGCGCATCGGGCGCATCGCCCCCACCGGCCGCATCAGGCCCATCGCCCGCGAGCCCCGCCGCGGCCGTGCCTCCGGCGCCAACCGCACAAGCCGCGAGCACCACCGCGGACCCGGCCGCGCCGCCGGCCACCGCGCTGTCGGCCGCGGTCGCCCTCACCCTCGCCACCACCCCGCCGCCACCTGGGCCGCCCCCCTCCGCCTGGGCGCCGCTGCGCCACAACGTCTTCCGCTGGCTGTGGATCGCCAGCGTCGCCTCGAACATCGGCACCTGGATGCAGAACGTCGGCGCCTCCTGGCTGATGACGTCGCTGACCACCTCGGCGACCCTCATCGCCCTGGTGCAGGCGGCCACCAGCGTCCCGGCGTTCCTGCTGTCGCTGCCCGCGGGAGCGCTGGCCGACGTGGTGGACCGCCGCCGCCTGCTGCTCGTCACCCAGGGCTGGATGACGGCGGCCGCCGCCGGCCTGGGCGTGCTGACCCTGGGCCACTGGACAGGACCCGGGGCCCTCCTCGCCTTCACCTTCCTGCTCGGCCTGGGATCGGCGGCCAACGGCCCGGCCTGGCAGGCGATCATCCCCGAGCTGGTGCCACGCCGCGAGCTCGCCGGCGCCGTCGCCCTGGGCAGCGTCAGCTTCAACATCGCGCGCGCCAGCGGCCCGGCGCTGGGCGGCCTGATCGTCGCCGCCGCCGGCGCCGGCTGGACCTTCGTGCTCAACGCCCTGTCGTTCGTCGGCGTGATGGTGGTGCTCTACCGCTGGCGTCGGCCGGCCGACGAGCCGGTGCTGCCCGGCGAGCGCGTCCTGGGGGCGATGCGCACCGGCCTGCGCTACGTGCGCCATTCGCCGGAGGTGGTGGCGCCGATGGTGCGCGCCACCCTGTTCATCGGCTGCGGCGGCGCGCTCTGGGCCCTGCTGCCGGTGGTGGCGCGCGGCCTGCACCGCGGCGCCGCCGGCTACGGCCTGCTGCTCGGCGCCCTGGGGCTCGGCGCCGTGGCCGGGGCGATGGTGCTGCCGCGCCTCAAGCGCAACAACTCGACCGACCTGGTGGTGGCGGTGGCCACCCTGGTCTTCGCCGGCGCCACGGTCTGCCTCGCCCTGGTGCGCGACTTCCCGCTGCTGCTGCTGATCATGCTCCTCGCCGGCGGCGCGTGGCTGTCGCTGCTGTCGAGCCTCAACGTCGCCGTGCAGACCGTGGTGCCCTCCTGGGTGCGGGCGCGCGCCCTCTCGGTCTACATGCTGACCTTCTACGGCGGCCTGAGCGCCGGCAGCGCCCTGTGGGGCGCCATCGCCGAGCGCTTCGGCGTCGTCGCCTCCCTCTCGCTCTCGGCGGCCGGCATGGTGGCGGGCCTGGCGGCGACCGCGCGCCTCCACCTGCGCTCCGGCGAGGGGCTCAACCTGGCGCCGTCGCGGCAGATGCCGGCGCCCCGCGTCTCCTACGACCAGCTCGAGGACGACAGCGGGCCGGTGATGGTCTCGGCCGAGTACGAGGTGGACGAGGCCGACGCCGAGGAGTTCACCGCCATCATGCGCGACGTGCGCCGCATCCGCCTGCGCGACGGCGCCTTCGAGTGGCTGCTGTTCACCGACGCCGCCGCGCCGCACCGCTACACCGAGGTCTTCCTGGTGCGGTCGTGGCTGGAGCACCTGCGCCAGCACGAGCGCGCCACGGTCGCCGACCGCCAGGTCATCAACCAGGCCCGCCGCTTCCACCGCGGCCCCGGCGTGCCCGAGGTCCGCCACCTGATCGCCATCCCGGTGCGGCGGCCCTGACCTGCCGCCCTGACCTGCCGCCGGGGGATCTCTGCCCGCGATGACCCCAGGTGACCATCGTCGGGTCATGGACACCGACGTGCTCGCCCTCCTCCTCGCGGAGCGGCGAGCGGATCGATGATCGCCTTGGCCCCGGGTCGCGCGGCACGCGCGAGCGGCCTGCCGGTGATCGGGATTCAGCGGATCGCGCCGGGGAGCCCCGGATGCCTCGTCCTCGGGCGGCGGCGGCTGTCGTAAGATGCCGCGATGACGAGGGGCAAGGAGGCGCGGACGCGCGGCCCGCAGAGGGAGGTGCTGAATGAGCGGTGAGCAGGCACTGAGCGGTCCTGATCTCGGCCAGGGCGTCGCGTTGTCGGAGATCGGCGCCGCGGCCCGGCCTGGCGGCACGGGGGCGGCGGCGGAAGGCGGCTGCCTGCTCGGCCATGCCGGCGGCGAGCCGGTGCTCCTGGTGCGGACGGGCGGCGGCGAGCTGTTTGCCGTCGCCGCCAGCTGCACCCACTACGGCGGGCCGCTGGCCGAGGGGCTGGTGGTGGGCGACACCGTGCGCTGTCCCTGGCATCACGCCTGCTTCGACCTGCGCACCGGCGAGCCGGTGCGGGCGCCGGCGTTGAACCCCCTGTCGCGCTACCGCGTCGAGGTCGAGGGCGACCGCGCCTACGTGCGCGAGAAGCTGCCTGCGCCAGCGCCGCCGGTAACGCCGGCAACGCCCGCCCCGCCCGCCGGCGCGCCGGGCTCCTCCGCCACGCCGGCCGCCCCCGCCTCGGTGGTCATCGTCGGCGCCGGCGCCGCCGGCAACGCCGCCGCCCTGGCGCTCCGCCGGGCCGGCTACGGCGGCACGATCACCATGGTCGGCGCCGATCCCGACCCGCCCTACGACCGGCCCAACCTGTCGAAGGACTACCTGGCGGGCAACGCGCCGGAGGAGTGGATCCCGCTGCACCCGCCGGAGCACTACACCGAGCTGAGGATCGACCTGCGGACCGGACGGCGGGTGACGGCGATCGACCCGCGGCAGCGCACGGTGACGCTCGACGATGGCGGCTCGCTCGCCTACGGCGCCCTGCTGCTCGCGACCGGCACCGACCCGGTGCATCTGCCGGTGCCCGGCGGCGACCTGCCGCACGTCCACTACCTGCGCACCCTGGCCGACAGCCGCGCCATCGTCGCCGCCGTCCAGGAGATCCAGGAGCTCGCCGCCAGGGCGCCGCGGGGCGAAGGCGCCGCCGCGGCATCCATCGGCGAGGGAGCTGCCACCGCACCCTCCCAGAGCGGGGGCACCGCGGCCGGCCCCTCCCGGGGCGAGGGCGCCACGAGCGGAGCGCCGCGCGCGGTGGTGGTCGGCGCCAGCTTCATCGGTCTGGAGGTCGCCGCCTCGCTGCGCGCCCGCGGCCTGGCGGTCGCCGTGGTGGGCCCGGAGGAGGCGCCGCTCGCGGCGATCCTGGGCCGGGAGATCGGCGCCTTCATCCGCGCGCTGCACGAGGAGCACGGCGTCACCTTCCACCTCGGCCGCAGGCTCGCGGCTGTCGAGGCCGCCGCCGTGACCCTCGACGACGGCCGGCGCCTCGACGCCGACCTGGTGGTGATCGGCGCCGGCGTGCGGCCGGCGGTGGCGCTGGCCGAGGCGGCCGGCCTGGCGGTCGAGCACGGCGTCCTGGTCGACGAATTCCTGGAGACCTCGGCGCCCGGCATCTACGCCGCGGGCGACATCGCCCGCTGGCCCGATCCGCACACCGGCGAGCGCCAGCGGGTGGAGCATTGGGTGGTGGCCGAGCGCCAGGGGCAGACCGCCGCCGCCAACATCCTCGGCCGCCGCGAGCGCTTCGCCGCCGCGCCGTTCTTCTGGAGCCAGCACTACGACGTGCAGATCTCGGTCGTCGGCTATCCCGTCGGCGAGACCGCGCGCTCGGCGCCCGCCGGCCTGGAGGTGCGGGTCGCGGGGTCGCTCGCCGGCCGCGACGCCACCGTGACCTGGCACGCCGGCGGCCGCATCCGCGCCGTCGCCACGATCTTCCGCGACCGCCAGAGCCTCGCCGCCGAGCTGGCCATGGAGCGGGGCGACGACGACGCCCTTTCTTCCGCCGTTGCGTCCGATCCGCCCGCGGCGCCGGTTCCGCCCGTGGCGCCCCCTCCGGCCAACGCCGGCTGAGCCGCGGCCCGTGGAGCGCGCGCCGGCGCCCCGGCCGCCCCGGCCGCCCCGGCCGTCATCCGCGAGCGGCCAGGCCGGCCCAGGGCTGCCCGGGCGCGCCAGCTGGCGGCAGATCCTCCCCCTCGCCCTCCTCCTGGCCGCGCTGGCGGCCTGGGGCGGCGTCTTCATCGCCAGGAGCTCCTTCGTCGTCGAGGGGACGCGCACCTTCTGCCTGTTCGACGACGCGATGATCTCGATGACCTATGCCCGCAACCTCTGCGACGGGCTGGGCCTCAACTGGGCGCGGCAGGGAGCGCCGGTCGAGGGCTTCAGCCATCCGCTTTGGCTGCTGCCGATGATCGCGGTCAACGCGGCCGGCCTGCCGCTCGGCCTGCGCAGCCTGCCCATCCAGGTCCTGTCGCTGCTCCTCCTGGGCGCCGACGTGGCGCTGGTGCGGGCGCTGGTGCTGCGGCATTTCAGCTGGGAGGGCGCCCGCCACTGGCTGCTGCCGGCGGCGCTCACCGCCTTCTACTACCCGCTCCTCTACTGGTCGCTGATGGGCATGGAGACCGCACTCCAGGCGCTCCTCACCACCGCCGCGGTCCTCCTGGCGCTCGACATCGTCTTCGCCGGCCGGCCCCGGCACCTCGCCCTGTGGGGGGTCCTGACCAGCGCCTTCCTGCTGCGGATGGACATGGCGGTGCAGGCGGCGGTGATCGAGGCGTTCGTGCTCGCCGGCGGCGGCCTGCGCCGCGGCGATCGGCGGGAGCGCCGCGCCTGGCTGGCCGGCGCCGCCCTCTTCGCCGCCGCCGCCCTCGGCTACGAGGCCTTCCGTCTCGCCTACTTCCACGACTGGCTGCCCAACACCTGGTACCTCAAGATGACCGGCGTGCCGGCGGAGGTGCGCCTGCTGCGCGGCGGCCTGTCGCTCTGGCACGCCGCGTTCGAGCACGCGCCGCTGCTCGTCGCGGTGGCCGCCGGCTGCCTGACCGTGCTGCGCCGCGAGCGGCGGATGCTGCTGCCGGCGCTCGTCTTTCTCTCCGCCTGCGCCTACAGCGTCTACGTCGGCGGCGACGCCTGGGACGACGACATGCGCCTCGGCCGCTTCGTGGCCTTCGCCATGCCCATGGCGTTCGTGCTGCTGGGAGGGACCGTCAACCGCCTCCTGGCCGGCCTCGCCCCCCGCCGGGCCGGCCTGGCCCTGGCGCTCGGCGTCAACTTCCTGGTCTGGCTGGTCCTGGCCGAGGGCCTGGCGCTCGTGCCGCGCGCCGCCCGCAACCGCGAGGAGCTGGCGCTGGCGCGCCCGCCGTACCTGGTCCCTGCCCACCAGGTCTTCGTCGAGCAGCTGCAGAAGGTGCGGCGCGCCGCCCTCCCCGACGCCGAGATGGCCTCGGCGGTCGCCGGCATCCCGGCGTTCTTCACCGATTTCCGCATGATCGACCTGCTCGGCTACAACGACCGCGCCCTCGCCCGCGCCCCCACCAACGAGCCCTTCACCCGCGCCAACTTCACGCAGTTCCGCCCCGGCCACGCCAAGTGGGACACCCGCGAGGTGCTCGCCTCGCGCCGGCCGGACATCGTGTTCATGACCTGGGGCATCCCCGCCGACCGCGTGCCGCGGGTCCTCCACCGCCACGGCTATGTCGAGTTCGGCCGCATCTGGGTGCGCGCCGGCTCGGACCGGATCGCCGCCTCGGCCGGCGGGACGGCGCGATGACGCGATCTCGGACGGCGCGATGACGCGCCTTGGGACCGCGCCGTGAACGCGCTCTGGGGCGGCGTGGCGCTCGCCGCCGCCGCGCTGCTCCTCGCCGCCGCCTGGCGCCTGCACCGGCGCGGGCGCTCCGTCGCCGCGGCGGTGGCGATCACCGGCGCCGGCCTGGTGCTCCGCCTCTACGCCGGCAGCGACCTCTTCCTCCACGCCTGGGACGAGCGCTTCCACGCCCTGGTCGCCAAGCACCTGGCCGAGCACCCGCTGCGGCCGACGCTCTACGAGCACCCGGTGCTCCCCTACGACTACCGCGACTGGCGGGCCAACCACGTCTGGCTCCACAAGCCGCCGCTCGCCCTCTGGCTGATGGCGGCCGCCATCCGCCTGCTCGGCACCGGCGAGCTCGCCATGCGCCTGCCGAGCCTCGCCCTCTCGACGCTCGCCGTCTTCCTCACCTACGCGATCGGCGCCGGCCTCTGCGGCCGGCGGGCCGGCCTCCTGGGCGCCGCCCTCCATGCCGTGCACGGCTACCTCCTGCAGCTGCCGGCCGGCCGGGTGGCGGTCGATCACGTGGACAACGCGCTCGTCTTCTTCGTCGAGCTGGGCATCTTCCTCGCCGTGCTCCAGGCGCACGCCGCGACGAGGCCGCGCGAGCCGGCCCCGCCCGCCGCCTCCCGCGCGGCCTGGTGGCTCTGGCTGCCGGCGATCGGCGCCGCCTGCGGCCTGGCCGTGCTCGCCAAGTGGCTGCCCGGCCTGCTGCCGATCCCGGTCTGGCTGGCGCTCACCTGGCGCCGCCAGCCCCGGCACCGGGTGATCCTCGGCCTGGCGGCGATTTCCGCCGTCTCCGCCGCCGTCGTCGTGCCGTGGCAGCTCCACGTCCGCCGCGCCTTCCCGCTCGAAGCTGCCTGGGAGGCGTCCTACAACCTGCGCCACCTGGTGGTGCCGATCGAGGGGCTGGGCGGCTCGCCCCTCTACTACCTGCTCAAGATGCCGCGCTACTTCGGCGAGCTCGCCTACCTGCCGCTCGCCTGGCTCCTCTGGCAGCTGCTGCGCCGCGCCCGCGCCCTGCGGCAGCGCCGGCCCGCCCGGGAGAGGCCTGCCGCCGGCCCGGACCTCGCGCCGCTCGCGGTCTGGCTGCTGCTCCCCTACCTCGCCTTCTCGCTCGCCGCCACCAAGCTCGGCGGCTACGTGATGATCGCCGCGCCGGCCTGCTTCCTGGTCACCGCCTGCTTCTGGCTCTGGCTGTGGCGGCTCCGCCCCGGGGGCCGCGCCCGGGCGGCGCTGCGCCTCGCGGTGCTGATTCTGCTGCCGCTCCTGCCGCTGCGCTACACCGTCGAGCGCCTCAAGGTGCGCGCCGCCTACGACCGCAACCCGGCCTGGGCGCGGGCGCTGCGGGCGCTGCCGGAGCGCCTGGGGCCCGGGCCGGTGGTGCTCTTCCACCTGCCCGAGCCGCTCGAGGCGATGTACTACACCTCCTGCGTCGCGGCCTACGAGGGGGTGCCCACGCCCACCCAGGCGCGGCGCCTGCTCGACGCCGGCTACCGCGTGGTGGTGCTGGACGCCGATGCCGCGCCGCCCTCCCTGGGCCGCATCCCCGGCGTCGAGATGCGCCGCGAGGCCATCCCGCTCGCGCCGCTCGACGACGGCACCGGCTTCCGCCTGCCGCGCACCGACGGTTCGGACTCGCCGCTCGCCGGCATGCCCGGCGCCCGCCGCATGGCCGGTCCGGACCCGGCCCCGCCCTGAGCCCCGCCCGCCCGGCCGGATATGATGGGGCCGAGCCGCCAAGGAGGCCGCCACGCACACGCGGTGGAACGGCTCCTCCCCCGCCACCCGGCACCAGTGGTAGGGGCGCCCCCTGATCAATCCGCCGGCACGAAGTGGGTGACCGCGCCTCCCGCCGTCAGCACCTGCTGCGAGGTGATGAGCAGCGGGTGATACTGATCGGTCAGCCAGCGCTCCAGCTGGTTGGCGCGGTCGGGGCTGCCGAGCACGCCGCTCTCGCCGCCGGGGATGACCTCGTGGGCGTCGATGCCGCCCGGCAGCAGGTCGCCGACGAAGCGGCGCGCCGGGCCGGAGCCGAACATGAAGTCGTTGGGCTTGGCGCCGCGCAGGCCGAAGCTCGCGGCGTCGATCGTCTCGTAGCCGCCCCCCTTGGCCAGGCCAGGGAGATTGGGCGCGTAGTCGCTGAAGTCGCCGCCGCCGGGGATGTTGAACGGCCCGCCGAGGACGCTTTCGAAGACGACGCGGTGGAGCTTGCCCCAGCGGTAGCTCTTCTGCGCCGTCGAGTGGCCGAAGGCGTCGGCGTAGGCGTCGCCGGCCAGCTGATCGAGCGCCTGCCGCAGGCTCTGCAGGATCAGCAGGTCGCGGGCGTCCGCCGGGTTCGCCAGGCCCGGCCCGGTGCCCTCGAAGAAATTGAGCCCCGAGGCGCCGAGGCCCTGCGTGGCGGAGAACTCGACCAGGAGCTGCTTGAGCGCGCGCAGCGCGTGATCGTCGTCCGGCTTGTAGCCGCCCAGCCCCACCTTGGCCAGCGTGGCGTCGAGCACCCCTTCGACGAATTGCCCGCGCCAGACCGTGTAGATCGTGGCGGCGACGCTCGCGGCCACCTGCGCCGCGGTCGGGAACGAGGCCGGATCGCGGTCCGGATCGTAGCCGTCGAGCACGCCGGTCGGCGTGCTGAAGTCCCAACGCTCCAGACGGTCCACCGCCTCGGCGATCTCCGGATCGGCGCCCAGCGCCGCCAGCGGCGGCGGCACGACGGAGCCCTGGGCCCTGGCGAAGGCGTTGTTGATGTAGGGGACGAAGAAGGCCGCGTCGAGCAGCTGGTTGTTCTGCTGGATGGTCATCAGGTCGGCCGCGGCGAGCTTGCCTTTCGCGGCGATCGCGGCGGTCAGCTGCCGGTGGATCTGGCCGGCGCGCAGGCTGCTGTAGCCGGCGCCGAAGTAGTAGACCCCGCCGTCCGCCCGCTTCTCGTTGAAAAGGTTGTTGTCGAGCGTGATGCCGATCGGATCGTTGTTGGCGGTCAGCACGTAGCCCTGCGCCGGGTTGACCGCCTGCGGCATCTCGGCGAACGGCAGGATCTCGTAGGCGAGCTGCTGGCCGGGCTGCGGCTGGGTGAGAGGCAGCCACTCGTTCTTGAAATGATGAGTGCCGTCGCGGATGAAGGTCGGCGGCGCGCCGTCCGGCGCCCCGAGCGTCTGCAGGTCCTCGCGCAGCGGCTGGGCGCCGCTGGTGAAGTAGGCGATGTTGCCGTCGACGTCGGCGTAGCTCCAGTTCTGCGAGCCGAAATGGAACCATTGCAGGCCGCGCTTGAAATCGTCCAGGCTCGCCGCCCGCTGCCAGGTCAGCAGGCTGTCGATCTCGCGCGTCGCCCGCCAGCCGGTGTACTGCACGCTGAGCGCCGAGACGTTCGCTCCCGCCGTGGTATCGACCGAGATGATCGGTCCGTTGTTGCGCCGCGGCACCACCAGGGTCACGCCGCCATCGAGCGGCCCGACCGGCGCCACCGCCAGGTCGTCCTGGTGGCCGGCCAGCAGCTGGTTGAAGCGGAAGGTCTGCGGGATCGCGACCAGCGGCTCGGGCTTGCCCTCGAACAGGGTGGCGGTGGGCAGGCCGGTCTGGGGATCGATCACCAGCTGCTCCAGGTAAACGTCGGTGACGTCCATCGGATTGGTGGTGGCGCCCCAGCAGATGCGCGTGTTGCAGCCCAGCACCACCGCGGGCGTGCCCGGGAAGCTGACGCCGCTCACGTCGAGGTCGCGGCCGTGCCCGCCCTGGAAGGAGAGCAGGTGGACCTCGTAGAAGACCGGCGGCGTCGAGAGCGACAGGTGCGGGTCGTTGGCCAGCAGCGGCTTGCCGCTCGCCGACAGCGCGCCGCTCACCACCCACCAATTGCTGCCGGTGAACGACCGGGTGTGCGCCAGCGCCGCCGCGAGCAGCGGCACCTGCGCCGCCTTGGCGCGGTACCTGGCGGCGAGCGCCACCGCCGCCGGCGAGAGGAACGGCGCCGGGGCCGGCCGGGAGCTGCCGGCCGCGGCTCCGGCATGGCCGCCGGCGCCGGACGGACGGGTTGACGCCGCTCCGGCGGCCCCGGCGTCTCCGGGCTCCCCGGTGTTTCTGGAGGCCCCGGAGACCGCCGCGGCGCCGGGCCCGGTGCCGTTGTGCAGCCATCCCGGGATCGAGATGGTGGGATCGAACGGCGCCTCGCGGTTGATGTCCTCGAAGAACAGCGCCACCGGGTCGAACCCCGCCGCCGTGCCGGCCGCCTCGTAGGCGGCGAGCGCCACCGTGCGGTCGATGTCGCTCAGGTCGAAGGAGAGGCCGAAGGCCAGCCCCTTGGCCACCGTCAGGCTGTCGATCGGCGTCCACGCCGGCAGGCTGGCCTTGGTGAGCATCAGCGCGGCGTACTCGGGCGGCAGCGGGTTCGCACGCACCTGGGCGTTCACCCCGTCGGCGTAGGCTTGCAACCAGGCCACGGTCGCGGCCGGATAGCTGGGCAACGACTCCTCGGCCGCCCGCCGCAGCCCGAGCGTGCGCAGCTGCACGTCGCTCGCCAGCCCCCCCTGGCCCACCAGCTCCGCCAGCGTGCCGCTGAACTCGCGCCGCAGGACGTCCATCTGGAACAGGCGGTCCTGGGCGTGCATCCAGCCCAGCATGAAGGCCGCGTCGTGATCGTTGGCGGTGTAGATGTGCGGCACGCCGTCGCCGTCGCGCACCACCTGCGCCGCCGCCTGCAGGCCGGCGGCGCGCGCGCGGCGCTGGCCGGCACGGTGCGCGCGCCCGGCC
>JASLEW010000040.1 GCA_030150965.1 Thermoanaerobaculia bacterium
GGCGCGCGGCGGGCGGCGCTCCGGCGCCGCCCGCCGGGCCCGCGGCGGCGGCGGCGCCGCTGTCCGCAGGCTCCTCGGCATCCGCAGCACCCGCGGCTTCCGTGGCATTCGGGGCACCCGCGGCATCCTCGGCGTCCTCGGACCTCGCGGCGGGCCGTCCGGCGCCGCTCACCCCGATCCAGGAGCGCTTCTTCGCCGCCTGCCTGCCGCACGCGGAGCAGCACAACCAGGCGCTGCTGCTCGCCGCCGGCGAGGGCGCGGCGGCGGGGCTGTCCCCGGCGCTGCTGCGCCAGGCGATCGGCCACCTCTGGCGGCATCATGACGCGCTGCGCCTGCGCTTCCTGCCCCCGGCGGCGGACGCGCCGCGCTGGCGGCAGGCGGCCGCTCCCGCGGCGGGGGCGCCGCCGTTCCTGCACGCCGACCTCTCGGCCCTGCCGGAGGCCGCCCGCCGCCGCGCCCTGGAGGCGAGCGCCGGCGCGCTCCAGGCGAGCCTCGACCTGGTCCGCGGGCCGGTCCTGCGCGCCGTGCTCTTCACCACCGGCGACCGCCGCCAGGACCGGCTGCTGCTGATCCTCCACCACCTGGTGGTGGACGGCGTCTCCTGGCGCATCCTGGCGCAGGACCTGGAGGAGGCCTACCACCGATTGGAGCGCGGGGAGGCGGTCGAGCTGCCGCCGCCGGCCACCTCGTTCGCGCAATGGGCCGAGCGGCTGCACGCGCATGCGGGCAGCGCCGCCGCCCTGGCCGCGGCGGCCTGGTGGCTGGAGCGGCCGCCGCCGCGGGAGCGGCTGCCGGTCGATGCGGCGGACGGCGACGGCGCCCTCCCCACCGTCGCCTCGCTGCGCAGCGTCGAGGTCCGGCTCACCGCGGGCGAGACGCGGGCGCTCCTGGAAGAGGCGCCGCGGGCCTACCGCACCCAGGTCAACGACCTGCTGCTGACGGCGCTGGTGGAGGCGTTTGCGCCCTGGACCGGCCGCCGGCGCCTGCTCATCGACCTCGAAGGGCACGGCCGCGAGGAGCTGCCGGAGGAGCCCTTCCCCGACGGCGCGCAATCCGCCGACGGCGCCGACGCCGCGCGCGCCGCGGACGGCATGGACACTCCGGAGGCGGCGGACCTCGACCTGTCGCGCACCGTCGGCTGGCTCACCAGCCTCTTCCCGGTGGCGCTCGACCTGACGGGGGTCGAGGCGCCGGGCGCGGCGCTCAAGGCGGTCAAGGAGCAGCTGCGCGCGGTGCCCGGCCGCGGCCTGGGCTTCGGGGTCGTGCGCTGGCTGGGGCGGGGCGAGATGGCCGGGCGGCTGGCCGCGCTGCCGGCGCCCGAGGTGGCGTTCAACTACCTCGGCCAGATCGCCGCCGGAGGGGCGGAGGGCCGGCTGTTCCGTCTCGCCGGCGAGGCGGCCGGCGCCACCCGCCACCCGGCGCAGCCGCTCCCCCATCTCCTGGAGATCCATGGCGGGGTCACCGGGGGACAGCTGTGGATGCGGTTCGGCTACAGCGGCGCCCGCCACCGCCCGGCGACCGTCGAACGGCTCGCCGAGCGGTTCGCCGACCGGCTGCGCGCCCTGGTGGCCCACTGCCTGGAGCCCGGCGCGGGCGGCCTCACGCCGAGCGACTTCCCGCTCGCCCGGCTCGATGCGGCGGCCCTCGACCGCCTGCTGGCGGAGACGGCGGGTGCGACGCCGGTCGAGGACATCTACCCGCTGTCGCCGCTGCAGCAGGGCATGCTCTTCCACGCCCTGCAGGCGCCGGGGTCGGGAGCCTACGTGGTGCAGATGAGCGTGCGCCTCGGCGCCGGGCTCGACGCCGCGGCCCTGGCGCGGAGCTGGCAGGAGGTCGCCGGCCGCCACCCGATCCTGCGCACCGCCTTCCGCTGGCTCGGCCTGGACGAGCCGCTCCAGGTGGTCCACGCCCCCTTCCCCCTCCGGTGGGAGCGCCACGACTGGAGCGGCCTGCCGGCGGCGGCGCAGGCCGAGCGCCTGGCGGAGCATCTGCGGCAGGACCGGCGGCGTGGCTTCGACCTCGCGGCGGCGCCGCTGCTGCGCCTGGCGCTGATCCGGCTCGGCCCGGGGGAGGCTGTTGACGGCGCGCTCGTTCCGATCGGTGCGCTTCCCGCGAACGATGCGAGTCCCGCGGCCGGTGGGAATCCTGCCCGAGCCGCGGACGGCGCTGCCGCTGGGGATCCGGCGATCCCGGCCGGCGGCGCTCCCGCTGGGAGCGGCGCGGACGGCGGCGCCTGGCAGCTGGTCTGGACGCATCACCATGCGATCCTCGACGGCTGGTCGCTGCCGATCGTGCTGCGCGAGCTGTTCTCCTGCTATGCGGCGGCGCTCCGCGGAACGGCCGCGGCGCTGCCGCCGGTGCGCCCCTTCCGCGACTACGTCACCTGGCTGCGGCGGCAGGAATGGTCCGCCGCCGAGGCGTTCTGGCGCGCCGAGCTGGCGGGCTTCACGGCGCCCACGCCGCTCCCCGGCCACGGCCGGTGGCAGGGCGGAGACGGCGGGCTGGTGCGGGAGGCGCGGCTGACCGCCGCGGCCAGCGCGGCCCTGGGCGAGCTCGCCCGCCGCCACCAGCTCACCCTCAACACCCTGGCGCAGGGAGCCTGGGCGCTCCTGCTCGCCCGTCACGGGGGCGAGGACGACGTGGTCTTCGGCGCGGTCACCGCCGGCCGCAGCGCGCCGCTCGGCGGCATCGACTCGATGGTGGGCCTGTTCGTCAACACCCTGCCGGTCCGCGCCCGGGTGCCGCGGCGGACGGCCGCGGTCCCCTGGCTCCGGCGGCTCCAGGACAGCCAGGCCGCGGCGCGCCAGTTCGAGCACGCGCCGCTCGCCCGGGTGCGGACGTGGAGCGGGGTGCCCGCCGGCACGCCGCTCTTCGAGAGCATCCTGGCGTTCGAGAACCATCCGCTCGACGAGGCGCTGCACGCCGACGCGCGGACGGCGGTGGAGATCGCCGGCGTCGAGGGCACCGAGCAGACGCACTACCCGCTCACCGTCAACGTGCAGCCCGGAACGCGCTGGGTCCTCCGGCTGGCCGCCGCCGATCCGCGGCTCGACGCCGTGAGCCTCGCCCGCCTGGCCAGCCATCTCGAAAACCTCCTCTCGGCCCTGGCCGGCGAGGGCGCCGCGGCGGGGCTGCCCGTCGCCGAGCTGCCGCTCCTCGCGCCGGCCGAGCGCCAGCAGCTGCTGGTCGAGCTGCCCGCCGTGCCGGACGAGCCGGGCGGCCCGGGCGGGTCGGCCAGGCCGGACGCGGCGGACTCCATAGGCGGCCCGCCCACCCTCGCCGCCCGGTTCGCCCGGCGAGCCAAACGCTCCCCCTGGCAGGTGGCCGCCGTCTGCCAGGGCGTGCCGCTGACCTACGCCGAGCTCGATCAGCGCTCCGCCAGCCTCGCCGGCTATCTGCGCCGTTCGGGTGTCGGCCCGGAGGTGCGCGTCGGCCTCGCCCTCGAACCGTCCCTCGACCGGGTGGTGGGCCTGCTCGGCATCCTGCGCGCCGGCGGCGCCGCCGTGCCGCTCGACCCCGGCACCGCCGCCCCGCCGGCGGCGGCTGCTCTGAGGTACAGGGAGGACCGTGGCGGCACCGGAGACCGGGAACGCCAGGGAAACCAGGGAAACAAAGGACGCGACGGGGGCACGGAGAGCCCGGGATATCAGGGCGGCCAGGAGGCGCAGGAGGCGCAGGCGGAGCAGGCTGCGCAGGGGGGCCAGGCGGCAGAGCCAGCCCAGGCTGCGCTCGTGCTGACGCTGGAGCGCTGGCGGGCCGGCTTCGCAGCGCACGCCCGGGTCGTCTGCCTGGACCGCGACTGGCCCCTGGTGGCAGCGGAGGGCGCCCGCGCGGGCAGGCCGGCCGGTCAGGAGGAGCCCGCGAGCCTGGCGGTGGTCTCGGGGTTCATGGGGATCTCAGGGAGTGCAAGGGCGGAGCGCGCGGGCGCAGCGGGCTCAGAGGGCGACGGCGCCCTGGAGCCTGAGCGGCTGATGCTCAGCCATCGGGCGATCGCATGCGGCCCGCTCCCTCCTGGCCTGGACGCGGCGACCGCGGCGACGCTCGCGGCGTTGCGCTCCGGCACGCGCCTGACGATCGGTCCCGGCACCGGAGGAGCGGAGGACATCCCCGCGCCGCCGCGGGCGGCCCTGGTGCTCGACCGGCGGCTCCAGCCGGTGCCCGCGGGTGGCCGCGGCGAGCTGTGCCTTGCCGGCCCCGGCCTGCCGCGCGGCTTCCTCGACCGCCCCGCGCTGACCGCCGAACGCCTCGTGCCGCATCCGTGGAGCGGCGAGCCGGGGGCGCGGCTGTACCGCACCGGCGAGCGCGCGCGGCGCGACGCCTTCGGCACGATCGAGATCTGCCGGCCGGAGGAGGGGCGGTGAACGGCGCGGGCAATCCGGAAGCGCCGGAGGCGCCGGCAGCGGGCGCGGCGGCGGTGCTCGCCGGCGATCCTCCGGCGGGGGAGGACCGGCTGCCGCTCGCGCCGCTGCACTCCTGGCTCCTCTTCCAGTCCCTGCACCGTCCCGAGCCGGCGGCCTTCGCCGCGCAGTGGACCTGCATCCTGGCAGGCCCGCTCGACGCCGGGCTGTTCGACCGCGCCTGGCAGATGGCGGCCGGCCGCCATCCGGCGCTCCGCACCCGCTTCGCCTGGGAGGAGGTCGAGGAGCCGGTGCGGATCGTCGGTCCCAGCTCCCAGGCGACGGCGGCGGTCGAGCACCGGCAGGCGCCGGGGGAGATGCCGCGCGACACGGAGCAGTGGCTGGCCGCGGAGCGGCTCCACGCCTTCGACCTCGGCCGTGCGCCGCTCGTCCGCGCCCTGCTGATCCGCGTCGCCGAGCGGCGGCACCGGCTGATCGTGACCGGGCATCTCCTGGTGGCCGACGGCGCGTCCCTGGAGCGGCTGGCCGGCGAGGCGCTGGAAACCTACGGCGCTCTGCGCGACGGCCGCCCGCCGCGGCCCGCGCCGCCGCCCGCCGGCCGCGGCCTCGCCGCCGTCGAGGAGGAGCAGCCTCTCGATCTCGACCTCGATCTGGACGCGGCCGAGGCGTTCTGGCGCGAGCGGCTGCGCGGCTTCACCGAGCCCCTGGCGCTGCCCGGCGATCCGCCGGCTCCCGCGGCGGCCCCGGCAGCCTCAGCGGCTCCAGCTGCCTCAGCTGTCCCAGCCCCAGCTGCCCCGGCAACCCCAGGGGCCCTGGCGGCCTCAGCTGCCTCAGCTGTCCCGCCAGTCCCGGAGATCGCCGGTGGGACGGGCTGGCGCCAGGCAACGCTGACGCCGCGGGCCGCCGCGGCGCTGCACGGCTTCGCGGCGCGGCATGGCCTGACCCTGGAGAGCGTGGCGCAGGGGGCCTGGGCGCTCCTCCTCGGGCGGTGGACCGGACGCGACGAGGCGGTCTTCGGCGCCGTCGTGCGCGGCGCGCCCGAGCCGTGGGGCGGCCCGGCCGGCGGCACCGTGCCGGTGCGCTGCGCCCTGCCCGAAGCGGCGGAGGTGACGGCCTGGCTGGCCGAGCTCCAGGAGCAGCAGGAGGCGGCGAGGGCCTTCGCGCGGGTGCCGCCGCCGCACCTCCAGGCATGGAGCGAGCTGCCGCCCGGCACCGAGCTGTACGAGACCCTGCTCAGCTTCCGCCGTCCCGTCCCGCTGCCCGCGGCCGGCAGCGTCGAGGCGCTCGCGCCGCGCGTCCTGCCGCGCGGCGGCCCGGCGCTGTCGCTGGACGTCGCCGCACCGCCGGAGGGCGGGATCGTGATCCAGCTACTGTTCGATCGCGGCCGGGTCGCGCCGCTGACCGCCGCCTGGCTGCTGGCACAGATGGAGCGGCTTCTCGGCAGCCTGGCCGCGGGCCCCGCTGCGGACGGCGCAGAGGGCACGCGGGCCCCCAGCGCTCTCCACGCCTCCCGCCCCCCCGGCCCCCGATGGACATTGGGCCGGATTCCGCTCCTCTCCGCCGCCGAGCGCCACGAGCTGCTGCACGAGCGGCGGGACGCCGGGGAGCCGGAGCACGAGCGGCGGGATGCCGGGGAGCAGGAGGCGGCCGGTCCGCGA
>JASLEW010000095.1 GCA_030150965.1 Thermoanaerobaculia bacterium
CTCGGACGTCGGCCATACCTCAAGATGGCCTTTGCCAACCCCTACAACCTCTCGCTCCTGGGCGGCGGCCTGGCGGCGGCGCTGCTCACCGCCAACCCGCTCCTCGGCCTGGCCACTGTCGGGCTCGAAGCGCTCTGGCTGCTGCACGCGCCCGACAACAGCCGCCTGCGGCACATCCTCTGGGACCCGCGCTTCGAGCGCCTGCAGCAGGCGCTCGCCGCCCAGGACCGGGAGCGCCGCATGGCGGTGCTGTCGCCGGAGTCGCGGGTGCGGGTCGAGGCGCTGGTCGCCCGGCAGCAGGACATCCGCCGCCTGGCGGCGGAGAACCCTTCGTTTGCCGGCGACCTGCTGCGCGGCGAGCTGGTCAAGACCGATCGGCTGGTGGACGCCTTCATCGAGATGGCGCTGACCTGCGACCGCTACGAGGCGTATCTGGCCAACGTCGACGCCAGCAGCCTGGAGCGCGAGCGGCGCCGCTACGCCGCGGCGGCCGGCGAGGACGGCGCCGAGGGCGCCCAGAATGTCGCCCAGGGCTCCCACGGCGCCGGCGGCAGCCGCACCCTCCAGGGCATCCAGGGCGCCGTCCGCGCCCGGGAGGCCCGCGATGCCCGCGATGCCCGGGATGCTCGGGACGTGGACCTCGCCGACGAGGCCGGCGCGGCGAGCGGCGCGGACGGCGCCGACGACACGGCCTCGCGCGCCATCGCCAGGCGCAACCTGGCGGTGGTGGTCAAGCGCCTCGACAAGCTCAAGGAGATCCGGCGCTACCTGGCGGTCGCCATGGGGCAGCTCGACCTGATCGAGAACTCCTTCCAGCTGATCGCCGACCAGATCGTCACCATGCAGTCGCCGCAGGAGCTGTCGGGGCAGCTCGACGAGCTGCTCGACGGCGTCGAGGCGGTGCGCGAGACCAGCCGCGAGACCGAGCAGATCCTCGCCGGCATCGACCGCTCGCTGTGAGCCCGCCACCCCCGCGAACGGCGCGAACAGCCTCCACGGAGAGCCGATGACCGAGTCCCCACCTCCGGGCGCTCCCCCCGGATCCGCGGCCCCGGCGGTGTCCGCCGCCAGCCCGGCCCGCCCGGCCGGCCCGCCCGGCCCAGCATCGCCGGAGCTGCCGGCGCCGCCGACGACAGCGGCGGCGGCCGCGTCATCCCCCGACCTGCCGGCCTGGGCGGCGGAGCTGCGCCGCCGCTACCTGCGCGGCGAGGCGTCGATGTTCGTGCTGCACGGCAACGTCTTCGACGCCGTGCTCCACGGCGGCGCCCTCCTCGGCCTCGCCGACTTCCTGGGCGGCCCGCTGCTGGCGGCGAACAAGGAGACCATCCTCTTCTACGACCTGGCGGCGGGCGTGCGGTTCGGCAAGCGCGCCGCCGGCCTCGCCGTGCCGGACGACCTCCTCGGCCGGGTGCCCAAGGAGCAGACCCTGGCCGCCATCGAGCAGCTGCTGCGCGGCAGCCGCCGCACCGCGGTGATCCTCGAATACGCCGAGAACCTGGCGCCGGCCGGCGACCCGTCGTTCCAGACCGACGCCGACCGCGCCGCCGTCGTCACCCTGCACCGGTGGTCGTTCCTGCCCGAGATCGACCACGGCGACAACGTCGTCCTGCTGGTCACCGAGAACCTGACCGACCTCGCCCCCAAGCTGATCGCCAACCCCAAGGTGGCGGTGGTCGAGGTGCCGATGCCCGACCGCGCGGCGCGCCAGGCGGTGGCGCGGCTGTGCGGCCCGGCGCTGGGCGAGGCCGCGGCGGCGCGCTACGGCGAGCTGACCGGCGGCCTCAAGACCATCCAGATCGCCGCCATCCTGGCGCCGCTGCCCGCCGCCGGCCTGGAGCGGGCCGCGGCCGAGGATCTCATCGCCCACCGCAAGCGCGAGATCCTGGAGCGCGAGTGCTACGGCCTGGTCGAGGTGGTGGCGCCGCAGCACGGCTTCGAGGCGGTGGGCGGCATGGAGGAGGTCAAGGAGGAGCTGCGCCAGGTGGCGAGCAACATGCGCGAGGGGCGGCTCGCCCGGGTGCCGATGGGGATCCTGTTCACCGGCCCGATGGGCACCGGCAAGACCTTCGTCGCCGAGGCGTTCGCCCGCGAGTGCGGCCTGGCGGCGATCAAGCTCAAGAACTTCCGCTCCAAGTGGGTGGGAGCGACCGAGGGCAACCTGGAGAAGATCCTGACCGTGGTGCAGGCGATCGGCCAGGTGATCGTCATCATCGACGAGGGCGACCGCGCCTTCGGCTCCGGCGAGGGCGAGAACGACGGCGGCACCTCGTCGCGGGTGATCGCGCGCATCAAGGAGTTCATGTCCGACACCACCAACCGCGGCCGCATCCTGTTCCTGGTGATGACCAACCGGCCGGACAAGCTGGACGTGGACCTGAAGCGCGCCGGGCGCCTCGACCGCAAGATCCCCTTCCTCTACTCGCAGACCCCCGAGGAGGTGGAGGCGGTGGCGCGCGCCGCGGTGCGCAAGAACGGCGTGCGGACGGAGGTGGACTTCGCGGCCATCCGCGACGGCTTCTCGCGCCGCCTGGTGGGGTGGAGCAACGCCGACGTCGAGGCGGTGGTGCTGCTCGCCAACGACGACGCCGCGCGCGCCGCCGGACCCGAGGCGCCGGTCGCCGCCGGGCACTTCCTGGCCGCGGCCGGCGACTACTTCCCCAGCCGCGACGTGGAGCTGCTGGAATACATGGAGCTGCTGGCGGTGTTCGAAGCGTCCAGCCGGCGGCTGCTCCCCGCCAAGTACGCGGGGCTCACCCCGGAGGAGCTCGACGCCCGCCTCCGCCTGCTGCGCGCCACGGTCGGTGATCGGAGGTAGAGCGCGGAGGTAGAGCGCGGAGGTAGAGCGCGGAGATAGAGCGCGGAGATAGAGCGCGCGGGTGGAGCGTGGAGATCGAGCGCGGAGGTACTACGCGGAGGCGGCGGGCGGAGATCGCGGCACACCCGCCGGGACTATAATCCTGCGGTCACGGAGGAGGGGCGCAGCGGAGTGACCAGCCAACCGATCCTTGCCACCGGCGCCCCGGCTTCGGGCGTCCCGGCCATCGCGGGCGGTTCGGCCGCGGGCTCCGCCGGCCTCGGGCCCGCCGCTCCCGGCCAACCCGGCGCCGCCGAGCTGATCCGCCGTCTCGAGGACAACGTCGCCCTGGTGATCCGCGGCAAGCGCGAGGTGATCCGCCTCGCCACCGTCTGCCTGCTGGCGCGCGGCCACGTGCTGATCGAGGACGTCCCGGGCGTCGGCAAGACCACGCTCGCCCAGGGCCTCGCGCGCTCGCTCGGCCTGTCGTTCCAGCGCATCCAGTTCACCAGCGACCTGCTCCCCTCGGACATCATCGGCGTCTCGATCTTCAACCAGAAGACGCAGGCGTTCGAGTTCGTCCCCGGGCCGCTGTTCGCCAACGTCGTGCTCGCCGACGAGATCAACCGCGCCACCCCCAAGACGCAGTCGGCGCTGCTCGAGGCGATGAGCGAGCGCACGGTGTCGGTCGAGCGGCGGCGCTTCGTGCTGCCCGAGCCGTTCGTCGTCCTCGCCACCCAGAACCCGCTGGAGTTCCAGGGCACCTTCCCGCTGCCGGAGTCGCAGCTCGACCGCTTCCTGATGTCGCTGTCGCTCGGCTATCCGCCGCGCCGCGACGAGCGCGAGCTGCTGCTCGCCGGCGGCGTCGAGGATCTCCTCCAGCACCTCCAGCCGGTGCTCTCCCAGCCCGAGCTGCTCGACCTCCAGGCGCGGGCGCAGCGCGTGCGGGTGGCCGAGAAGCTGGCCGACTACATGCTCACCGTCGCCGAGACCACGCGCCGCAGCGGCGAGTTCCTGCTCGGCGTCTCGACCCGCGGCGCGCAGAGCCTCTACCGCGCCGTCCAGGCGCTGGCCCTGACCGAGGGGCGCGACTACGCCGTGCCCGACGACGTGCAGCGCCTGGCGGTGCCGGTGCTCGGCCACCGGGTGGCGCTCAAGCGCGGCGGCATCGACCTCGAAAGCACACGGCGCGCGATCGAGCGGGTGATCGCCTCGACGCCCGTGCCGCTCTAGGGGAGTGGGCGCCGCCGTGCCCGCCGCCGCGCCGCCGCTCGCGCTGTCGCCGCCGCTCCCCGCCCGCGCGCCGCGCCGCGGACGGCC
>JASLEW010000118.1 GCA_030150965.1 Thermoanaerobaculia bacterium
TCGCGGGTCCGCCGGGGCCGAGGGAGCGGACCCCCATGGCGCCGCGGGCGCGCCGTCCGCTGCCGCCGCGGCCACCGATCCTGATGAGTGGCGCCGGCTGGGCGAGGAGCTGGGCTATGCCGTGGGCGCCGCCTGGTCCTCCACCGGCGGCGCTCCGCCGGCCGGCGAGGCGGGCGACTTCGACCTGGTCTTCGTCCGTCCCGCGGCGCTCGCGGGCCGGCCGGTGGGCTCGCTCCTGCCGGTGGCCGAGCCGCCGGCCGCTGCCGCCGAGCGCCCGCTGTCGAGCTACGCCAACCAGCCGCTCCTCGGCCGCCTGGCCGAGCGCCTGGTGCCCGAGCTGCGCGCCTTCCTGCTGCGCCGATTGCCCGAGGTCATGGTCCCGAGCGAGATCGTGGTGCTTGCCGGAGTGCCGGCCGGCCGGTCCGAACGGCGGGCGCTGCGGGCGCTGGCGGAGGAGCGGCGGAGCGCCGGCACGGTGGCCGCGCGGGAGGCGGAACCGCGGGGCGATCCGTCCGCCGCCGCGCGCCGCCAGCCGCGCAACGACCTGGAACGCCGGCTGCTGGCGCTCTGGCAGGAGGTCCTGGAGCTGCCGCGCCTGGGCCTCGACGACAACTTCTTTCGCAGCGGCGGCCATTCGCTCCTGGCGGTGAGGCTCCTGGCCCGGGTGCGGCAGGACCTCGGTCTCGAGGCGCCCCTCTCGGCGCTCTTCACCGCGCCGACGGTCGAGCGGATGGCCGAGCTGCTGGGCGGCGGTGACGCGTCGGCTGCTTCCGGCCTACCCGCCGTGGTGGTGCCGATCCAGCCCGGCGGCTCCCGGCCGCCCTTCTTCTGCGTGGCGCCGGTCCTGGGGACGGTCTTCCCGTATTACGAGCTGGCGCAGAAGCTGGGACCGGATCAGCCGTTCTACGGCCTCCAGCCGCTGGCCGCCACCACCTCGGGAGAGGAACCCGAGGAGGCCGGCGCCCCGCCGACCATCGAGCGCTTCGCGGCGGAGCTCATCGCCGGCATGAGAGCGATACAGCCGAACGGTCCCTACCGGCTGGGCGGCTGGTCCTTCGGCACCACGGTCGCCTACGAGATGGCCCGCCAGCTCGCCGCCCAGGGGCAGGGCGTCGATCTGGTGGCGCTCATCGACGCGGCGGCGCCGGTGCGCAGCCAGCGTCCGCCCCTGCTGCTGCAGCTGCGCGCGCTTTTCGACGTCATCCTGCGCCACATGTGGCCTTATATAAAGGATTATTTCTATCTCTCCTCCCTGGCCGATCAGGGCGCTCCCGGGGATGTCGGCGCCGTCGGCTCGATCGATTCCAACGGCGCCGACGGCACAGGCGGAGCCGATGACGCCAAGGGAGCGAATGGCGCCCATGGAACTGACAACGCCAGGGGCGCCGACGGCAAGAGCGCCGCCGGCAGCGGGCGAGCGCGCCACCGGGCCGCCAGGCGCGGCGGATTCGCCGGCCTGCGCAACCTGGTGCGGGGCGCCGGGATCGCCAGCGTCATCTCGCCGGAGTCGCGCCAGGTGCTGCTCCATCCGCCGCAGCTCCGCGCCATGCTGCGGGTGCTGCGCCTCAACAGCCAAGCATTGAAGGTCTACCACCCGCGCCCTTACGCCGGCGGCCTGACCCTCTTCGTGACCCCCGATGCGCTCGCCTACTCGGCCAGCCCGTCCCTCGGCTGGGAGGACCTGGCTCCGCGCGTCGAGGTCAAGCACCTCCCCGGCTCGCACATGACGCTGCTCCGCCCCCCGAACGTCGAGCAGCTGGCCGCGGCCCTCCGCGCCAGCCTCGACGCCGCGGCGCCGCGCTGAGAGATTGCCGAGGCCAGCAGGTCCTCCGGCCCGGCGAGGGCCTCGGCCAGGTCCGCTTGCCCTGAAACGACCGATCGTGCTATTTTTCCCGCCATGACCAAGGGGGAGGAGACCCGGCGGGAGATCGTCGAGCGCGCCCTGGCGCTGGCGGGGGAGAAGGGGCTCGAGGGGCTGTCGCTGGGGACCCTGGCGGCCGACCTCAAGCTGTCGAAGAGCGGCCTCTTCGCCCATTTCCGCTCGAAGGAGGCGCTGCAGCTCGAGGTGGTGCGGCGGGCGATCGCCCGCTTCACCTCCGAGGTGGTGCTGCCGGCGCTCACCGCGCCGCGCGGCGAGCCGCGGGTGCAGGCCCTCTTCGAGCGCTACCTGGCGTGGATCTGCGGACCCGGCCGCCACGGCAGCTGCTTCTTCATGGCGCTCACTCAGGAGTACGACGACCGGCCGGGGGCGGTGCGCGACCTCCTGGTGCAGTCGCAGCGCGACTGGCGGCAGACCCTGGCGCGCGCAGCGCGCATCGCCGTCGAGGAGGGGCACTTCCGCCCCGACCTCGACACCGGCCAGTTCGCCTATGAGCTGGTGGGCATCGGCATGGCGTTCCAGCAGACCTACAAGCTGCTGCACGATCCGCAGGCGGAGCCGCTGGCCCGCCTCGCCTTCGCGGGGCTCCTGGCCCGCAGCCGGGTGTCCGCTGGCCCGGCTGACTTCGCCCCCTCCGGTCACCCCGGCCGCCCCGGTCACCTCGGCTGGCCCGATCAGAGCCAGGAGCCGCCGGCGGTATCCGCCTGCCCGCCGCGCCCCGGGCCGGCCGATCCCCACCCCGCCTCGGGAGACGGCGCCGCGGCAGACGCCGCGGCGGCGCCGTCCCGACCCTCTTCCCGCCGGCAGAGCGGCTAGCCGGCCATCACCGCGCCGGCGCAGGCCGGAGCCAAGGAGATCCTGATGGAGCCGATGGGCGGAGAGTTCCAGGCGGGTGCAAGAAATAGCACGAGTGGTCGTGCTATTGCTCGGGGCGAAGCGCCGGCGGCCCTGGCGCCGGCCCTGCGGCCGGTGCCGGTCCCTCCCTGGCTGCGCACCGGCATGCGGCTGGCCGGCGCCGTGGCCCCGGACGCGGCGGCCTGCCTGGCGCAGCGCTTCTTCTTCACGCCGCTGCACGCGCCGGTGCGGCCGGAGGAGCGCGCGGCGCTGGCGCGCGGCGAGCGGTTCACCGTCACGGCGCGCGGCCGGCGCATCGTCGGCCACGCCTGGGGCGAGGGCCCGGCGGTGCTGCTCGCCCACGGCTGGGGCGGCCATGCGGGCCAGATGACGCCGCTGGCCGGGCCGCTGGCGGCGGCGGGCTTCCGCGCCGTGGCGATCGACCTGCCGGCGCACGGCGAGTCGGAGGGCCGGGTCTCGTCGCTGGTCCATTTCGCCGCCGCCCTGGAGCGGGCGGCGGCGCTGTTCGGCCCGGTGCGCGGCCTGGTGGCGCATTCCTTCGGCGCCGCCGCCACCACCTACGCCCTGTTCCGCGGCCTGCTCGCCGAGCGCGCCGTGTTCTTCGCACCGCCCGCGCGCTTCGACTCGTTCTGGGTGCGCTTCCGCGCCGGCGCCGGGGTGTCGGAGGAGGTCTGGCGGCGCATGATGCGCCGCGCCGAGCGGTGGCTGGACGTGCGCTTCGACGGCATCGCGCCGGCGGACCTGGCGCCCCGCATGCAGGTGCCGCTGCTGATCCTGCACGACGGCGGCGACCGCGAGATGCCGGTCGGCGAAGGCGAGGAGCTGGCCGGCCGCTGGCCGGGCGCCGCCCTGCGCCGCACCATGGGCCTCGGCCACCTGCGCATCCTGCGCGACGGCGCCGCGGTGGCGGCGGCGGTGCGCTTCATCGCCGCCTGAGGGCCCTCTCCCGCGGCGGCGCCGGCAGCGCCGCCCGCCGGCCAAGGGCGCTCCAGCCGGGCGCGGCGCGGCGGGTGACGGCGGGGTCGAGATCTCGTGGAGATCCTGTGCCGGAGGCGCCCCGCCGCACCGGCCGCGGGCCGCCGGGAGCCATCCGTTCCCAGCCCTGCTAGGATTAGCAGGTCGATGGGAGCTCGTGCCGAGGCGCACGAGCGGCGCCAGGCGGCGCTATTGGCGCCATGGGCGCCATGGGCGCCAAGGGCACCAGGAGGAGGTCGAGGATGAGTCAGAATCCCCTGCAGAGGTTGACCGAGCTGGGCCAGAGCGTCTGGTACGACTACATCCGGCGCGACCTGTACCAGGGCCCGGAGCTGCGCCGGCTCATCACCGAGGACGGATTGCGCGGGATGACCTCCAACCCGACAATCTTCCAGCAGGCGGTCACCGGCTCCGACCTCTACGACGAGGACATTCGGATGCACGGCGAGAAGGGGCTGCCGCCGGCGGCGATCTTCGAGGCGGTGGAGGTGGAGGACGTGAGCCGCGCCGCCGACGCCTTCCGCTCGGTCTACGAGACCACCGGCGGCGAGGACGGCTTCGTCTCGATCGAGGTCGGCCCCCACCTGGCGAATGACACCGAGGGCTCGATCGTCGAGGCCCGCCGCCTGTGGAAGGCGTGCGACCGGCCCAACGTCATGGTCAAGATCCCCGGCACCGCGGCCGGCATTCCGGCCATCCGGCAGTGCCTGGGCGAGGGGATCAACATCAACGTCACCCTCCTCTTCTCGATCGAGCGCTACCGTGAGGTGATGGATGCCTACCTGGAGGCGCTCGGCGCCCGGGTGGCGGCCGGCCAGCCGGTCGACCGGCTGCGCTCGGTGGCCAGCTTCTTCGTCAGCCGCGTCGACACCAACGTGGACAGGAAGCTGGACGCGGTGGCGGCCGACGCCGGGCGCCCCGACGGCCAGCGGCAGAAGGCGCGCGAGCTGCGCGGCAAGACGGCGATCGCCAATGCCCGCCTGGCCTACCGGGCCTACGAGGAGGTGTTCAGCTGCGAGCGCTTCGCGCGGCTGCGCGAGCACGGGGCGAGCCGCCAGCGGCCGCTCTGGGCTTCCACCTCGACCAAGGACCCGGCATATCCGGACCTCTACTACGTGGAGGCGCTGGTCGCTCCCTGCAGCGTCAACACCATCCCGCGCGAGACGTTCGACGCCTACCGCGACCACGGCAATCCGCGGGTGCGCATCCACGACGACCTCGACCGCGCCCAGGCCGTCCTCGCCGGGCTGGCCGAGCTGGGGATCGACGAGAAGCAGGTCTATCGGGAGCTGGAGGAGGAGGGCGTGCACAAGTTCTCCGAGTCCTACGACAAGCTGCTCCAGGCGGTCGAGGAGAAGGAGAAGGCGGTCCGCGTCTCGTAGCCGGACGGCCCCGATCCTGGACGCGAGCGCCGGGCCGTCCGTAGAAGCTTCTCGAGCCCGGAGTCCCGGTGCCGGCGCGCGCCCGCCTCGTCCCGACCGCCCCCGCCCGCCCGTGAGAAAGTAGCGGCCCGATGTACGACGCCTTCTACGGCTTCCAGGAGCCGCCGTTCAGCATCACGCCCGATCCGCGCTTCCTGTTCTTCAGCGAGCGGCACCGGGAGGCCTTCAACCACGTCCTTTTCGGCATCCGCGAGCGCAAGGGCTTCATCCAGCTGACTGGCGAGGTGGGGGCCGGCAAGACCACCGTCTGCCGCGCCATCCTGGAGCAGCTGGGCCCGAACGTGCGCACGGCGCTGATCCTCAATCCCTGCCTGAACCGCACGCAGCTGCTGCGCGCCGTGCTGATGGAGTTCGGCCTCGCGGTGCCGCCCAAGGCCGACCGCGTCACCTGCCTGGCGCTGCTCAACCAGTTCCTGCTCGACCAGGTCGCGGTGGGCAACGAGGTGGTGCTGCTGATCGACGAGGCGCAGGACCTGGACCTGGAGCTGCTGGAGCAAGTGCGGCTGCTGTCGAACCTCGAGACCGACCAGCGCAAGCTCCTCCAGATCGTGCTCATCGGCCAGCCGGAGCTGCGCGACATGCTGGAGGAGCGCCGGCTGCGCCAGCTGCGGCAGCGCATCACCATCCGCTATCATCTGACGCCGCTGAGCCGCGAGGAGACCGACTTCTACATCCAGCACCGGCTGCACGTCGCCGGCGGCAACAGCCGGCCGAGCTTCAGCCCCTGGGCGATCCGCGCCGTGCACCGCTACTCGGGCGGCGTGCCGCGGCTGATCAACGCGGTGTGCGACAAGACCCTGCTGTGCGGCTACGTGGACGGCACCGACCAGCTGTATCTCCGTCACGTCCGCCGGGCGATCCGTGAGCTGGAGGGGAGGGTCCGATGAGCCTGATCGACGAAGCGCTGAAGCGCGCCCGTCTCGACGCCGCCCGCCAGGACGCGGCCCGCGACAGCCTCTCGCAGGCGCCGCGCGGCGCCGGGTTCGCCTCGCCGTGGGAGCACATGCCGGCCTCCCGCCGCCGGCTGCCCGAGCCGCGGATGCTGGCCCTGGGCGCCGCCATGGCCCTCTGCCTGGCG
>JASLEW010000181.1 GCA_030150965.1 Thermoanaerobaculia bacterium
GCGCCACCGGGAAGCGCCGCAGGAGGTCGGCCAGACGGCAGGGGCCGGCCTCCAGCTCTTCGCCGGTCAGCACGTTGCGCCATGGCCGCCGCGCACCGCCTCCTCGGCCGGCGGCCGCCGGCGCCGACGGCGCGGCGGCCACCGGCCGAGGAGGCGGTGCGCGGCGGCCATGGCGCAACGTGCTGACCGGCGAAGAGCTGGAGGCCGGCCCCTGCCGTCTGGCCGACCTCCTGCGGCGCTTCCCGGTGGCGCTCCTCGCCGCCGCCGGACACGACGAGGATGCTGGTGGCGGCGGGCCGGAGCGACAGGACGAGGGCGCCGCCGCAGGCGCAGGAAAATGCACCGGCGGGTGTTGAACGTGCAGCGGCGACTTGTCCCGTGCCAGTGGAGCTGCGCAATCGCCACTCTCTATAATCACCCGATGGACAGCTTTCGTAGGGAGATGCCATGAAGCGATGTCTGCCGTTCGCGCTCCTTCTCCTCCTGCCATCCATGGCGGCGGCCCAGCACGTCGGCGCCTATCTGCAGCCGCAGACCGACCCGGCGGCGGGCGCCTCCGCCCGCGCCGCGGCGGCCGCCGCCGCGCCCCACGTCGCCGAGCGCTACGGCGTGAGCGCGCTGGCCGAGCTGGGCGCCTCCGCCACCGAGGCGCCGGACCGGATCGAGGCCGTGCGCGCCTGGAACGAGACGCATCACCGGCCGCTGCGCAACGGCTTTGAACGGCCGCTGCCGGCGCCGCGGCGGGTGGACCTCGGCGCCGGGCTGGCCGCGGCCGGCCCGGTCACGGCGCGGGGGGGCGGCCTGCTGGTCCAGACCTCGCTGTCCCAGGCCGCCTGGGGCGGCATGGTGCACGTGACCGGCGCCTACCGCCTGCGGCTGCACCTGGCGCAGGTCAGCCTGCCGCCGGGGACGCAGGTCTGGGTGCATGGCGGCGGCCAGACCGCCGGCCCGTTCGGCCCCGAGATCGCCGGCGCCGACGGCTCGCTGTGGACGCCGAGCGTCGGCGGCGAGGACCTGGCGCTCGATGTCTTGCTGCCGGCCCCATCGCCGGCCGGCGCCCCCGCCGGCCGCGCCGGCTACGGCTTCACCATCGACAAGGTGGCCGAGCTGCTCGACCTCGGCAGCGTGGAGCGCGGCGCCAAGGCCGCGCAGACCAAGGACATGAGCTGCAACATGGACGCGATGTGCTTTTCGAGCAGCGATTTCCCCGCCATCGAGACGGTGCGCCACGCCATCGCGCTGATCGAGTTCATGGACAGCGGCTTCTCCGGCCAGTGCACCGGCGAGCTGCTCGCCGACCAGAAACAGGACGGCATCCCGTACATGCTGACCGCCAACCACTGCATCTCGACGCCGGCCGGCGCCAACTCGCTCGAGGCCTGGTGGGACTACTACACGCCGAGCTGCAACGGGGCGATGCCGCCCCTGGGTCCGCAGCCGACGAGCGTCGGCGCCACCCTGCTCGCCACCGCCGACGCCAACGTGAGCAGCGACTACACCCTCATGCAGCTCGACAACATCCCGGCCGGCCGCGGCTTCCTGGGCTGGGACGCCAACGCTTCCGACGTGCCCGACGGGACGCTCCTCTACCGCCTCTCCTATCCCGAGGGCCAGACGCAGAACTACAACGTCACCAAGGTCGATTCCAACACCCTCCAGTGCCCGCCCCAGGTGCCGCCCAGGTTCATCTATTCGGACCTGGAGATCGGCGGCACCTTCGGCGGCAGCTCGGGCTCGGCGGCGATGCTCAAGAACGGCGACGTGGTCGGCCAGCTCTACGGCGGCTGCGGCAGCAGCGACGACTGCAGCCCGCAGCAGTTCACCCTCGACGGCGCCTTCGCCCACAGCTTCCCGGCCCTCCAGAGCTTCCTGGCGCCGAGCGGCCCGCCGGCGGTGTGCAAGCCGGGCAAGGACGTCCTCTGCCTGCTCGGCCGCCGCTTCCAGGTCACCGTATCCTGGATGAACCAGTTCGACGGCTCCTCCGGCGTCGGCGGCGCCATCGTCGGCACCGACAACACCGGATACTTCTTCTTCACCGACCCGGCCAACTACGAGCTGATCGTCAAGATCCTCGACATCAGCGGCACCATCAAGGTCTTCTACGCCGAGCTGACCGACCTCATCTTCACCATCACCATCAGCGACACGGTGAGCGGCGAGACCAAGACCTACTCCAACACCCCCGGCGACTGCGGCGCGATCGACGAGAACGCCTTCCCGGCCGCCGCCGCCAACCCGGGCGCGGGCTCCGCCGCCAAGGCGCTGCCGCTCGCCCTCCTCCCCAAGGGGACCTGCCGGCCGAGCAGCAGCACCCTCTGCCTGCTCAACCGCCGCTTCGCCGTGACCACCACCTGGATGAACCAGTTCAACGACACCTCCGGCACCGGCGCGCCCAAGCCGCTCAGCGACCAGTCGGGCCTCTTCACCTTCATCGATCCGACGGTGGTGGAGCTGGTGATGAAGATGGTGCAGTTCACCGACCGGGTGGCCTTCTTCTACGGCGCCCTCTCCGACTTCCAGTACAGCATCACCGTGACCGACACGGTGGGTGGCACCTCGAAGACCTACCAGAACCCGGCCGGCACCTACTGCGGCGGCCTCGACAACAACGCCTTCCCGCCGTAGGAGGCGTCGGCAGGCGCCAGTCCGACGCTGCCGATCGCGTCCGCCGATCCAGCCGGCCGAACCGCCGGTGGCAGCCGCTGCCACCGGCGGTGCGCGTCCCCGCACCGGCCGTCGCCGACGGGCGGGTCCCGGGGGTCCCGGCAGAGCGGCGTTCAGCTCATCGGATCAAGTTTAGGGCAGCGGGCCGTACCAGCGCTGGCACTTCCAGGTCACGCCGTCCGAGCCGTTGTCCCCCAGCGGCGAGGTGCCCGACGAAAAGCATGTCCCCTCGTCGGCGCCAGCCCGCGAAGACGGCCTTCCCTTAGTCCTGGTGCGAGCGGGGGAGAAAGCGGAGCCGCGCGTGGTCGCGTCGGACAGCCGCCACCACCGCCGGCCAGGCGTCCCGCCAGCGCCGGCCCATGACCGCGAGGGCGGCGGCGACCACGATCATCAGCGGCACCGCGCCCTGGAGGAGGAAGCGCTCCCAGGTCACGGCCGCCAGGACCGGTCCCAGCGGATGGACGGCATAGGCGGCGCAGGCGATGGCCGGCGGCCCGGCGGCGGCGGCCAGGAGGCGGCGGTGCAGCGGGTGGCGCAGCGCGCGGTGGCCGGCCACGAGCGCCGCCGCCGCCATCCACCAGAACCCCGCCCAGTGCTCCCGGCTCGTCATGTCCTGCCACACGATCGGCGCACAGGCGGCAAGCCGCGCGCCGATGCCGGAGACCACGGCGGCGAACGGCCTCCCGCCGACCTGCAGCAGCTCGGGATAGGCGTCGTCCTGGCGGTTGGGAATGCCGGCCCGCCAGGAGGCGAGGAGGGCCAGGGCGAGCACCAGCGGCAGCGCCGCGGCGAGCAGGCGCCGCATCCGCGGCGAGATGGCCGCTTGCGCCCGCTTCACCCTTGCGTCCTGGACGGCGGCCGGTTGGCCCGCCGCGGCCCGATCCATCGCCACTCGGCCGGCTCCGCCATGTCCCTCCATGGCCTGGTCCTCCCCGCGCCGGCCGGCAACGCTCCGGTCCATGGCCGCCTCGCCCGGGAGCGCGCCCGGTTCCAACCCCTCCGGCCGCCCCGGCCGCCAGCCGAGCGCCAGGGCCAGCAGCGCCAGCACCGCACCCTCGTTCTTGGCCAGCGCCGCGCCGGCCAGCAGCAGGCCGGCGGCAAGCCCGTCGGCGGTGGCCGGGCGCGGTCCGAGCAGCAGCCCGAGCGCCGCGCCGTAGAAGCAGGCGAGCGCCAGGTCGCTGTAGGTGGTGGCGGCGCCGCCGGTGCCGAGCAGCATGTAGGGCGTGACCGCGAGCGCCAGCACCGCCAGCGCCGCCGCCCGCGGCCCGGCGCCGCGCCGCGCCCCGTCGTAGATCACCAGCAGCAGCGCGGGAAGGAAGGCCGCGTAGATCCCGCGCACCAGCGGCGCATCCGGATCGGCGCCGAACGCCTCCAGCACCGCCACCTGCGCCACCGGCAGCAGCAGCGGGTACTGCGGATGGGTGATGTACCACCGCGGGTTGCGCAGCGCCTCGGCGTCCACCGTCCCCGCCTGGCGCACGTAGCGCGCCTGCACCCCCCAGGTCATCCGCCCGTCCCAGTCGTTCACCGGATCGCTCACCGCCTCGGCGAAGACCGCCGCGCAGACGACCGTCGCGAGCAGCAGGCAGGCGGCGCCGAAGGGGCCCCCGACCTCGCGCAGCCAGGACAGCGCGCCTTCGTGCAAGCGAGCCGTGGGACCCTGAGCCGCGGGACCCCGGCCGGGGCGACCGCCGCGGGCGCGCCGGCGCCGCGCCAGCCGCGCCACCAGGCCGGCGGCAACCGGAACGGCGGCGGCCGTCCAGATCGCCGGTGGGCGCAGCGGCACGCC
>JASLEW010000185.1 GCA_030150965.1 Thermoanaerobaculia bacterium
CAGGCCGGCCACTGCCACGAACACGGCCTTCGCTTCGTGCAGCGTCCTGCCGTCCACATGGAAGCCCCCGCCAGGCAGCGACCAGTTGAACAGTGGCAGCGTGACCATGATCAGCCCGAAGGCCCACACGCCTAGCGTGACGAACGCGGCCGCCGCGCTGACCGGCCCCCGCAGCACCGCGTAGCCCACCTCGCGCCAGGTAGCGCGCTCGCTCAGCTTGGCCAGGCGCGGCAGCAGCCGCAACCGGTACCCGCTGCGCGTGCCCGCTGGCCAGATCGGGATCCGCTCGCCGAGCGTGACCGCGAACCTCGCCCGCTCGGCGCGAGCGAACCAATCGGTAAACCGCAGCGTGGTGCCGAGTATCGGCATGCCGATCATCGCCACCGGGAGGCCAAGCGTGCCGACCACGAGCCCGGGCACAACGATCCAGACAACAGCGGCGCCGGCCAACACGCCGATGAAGTGGTGGATGAACGCCAGCCAGGTGCGCGGCGACACCAGGTCCCGAACGAAGTACATGCAAGCGACGCTAGGCCATCGGCGTCGGCGGCCGCCATCCTCCGGTCTTCCGGATGCGGGGTAAGGCTAGCCCTACCTCCGCTGGCGGATCGCTATCGCAGCCAGCGAAGTAGCCCGTCCGCGTAGGCGGCCAGGAAGATGAACGAACCAGTGACCATCTGCTGGTCGTAATCCGGCAATCCGAGCAGGCTCATCCCGTTGGACAGGAATCCGAGAAACAGCACGCCGATGCCGGTGCGCAGCAGGCTGCCTCGGCCGCCGGCGAGGCTGGTGCCGCCAAGGACGACGGCACCGACGATGTTGAGCAGCAGCGGGCTGCCCATGCTGGCTCCCGCTCCGGCGAGCCCCGAGGTCAATGTCATGCCCGCGATGGCCGAGAAGAGGCCCGCGACCAGGTAGACGCTTGTCCTCGTGCGGACCACGTTGACGCCGCTGATCCGCGCGACTTCGACGTTCGCTCCCACGTGCACCACCCGGCGCCCCCAGGCGGTGCGGGTGAGCGCGACCTGCGCGATGACGTACAGCCCGCCGGCCAGCCACACCGCATACGGAACGCCGCCGGGGCCATTGATGCTGAAGCTGATGAAGCCGGCGGGCATCGGAGCGATCGTCCTCCCGTGGCTGAGCAGGGTGGTGCAACCGCTGACGACGTACAACGCGGCGAGCGTCACGGCGAACGGAACGACGTTGAGCCTGGCGACGATGACCCCGGCCACCAGCCCGATCAGGGCGCCCGTGACCAGTCCCGCCGCGATGCCCGCGGCCAGGTTGCCCGTGCTGGTGATGATCCACGCGCCGGCGACCCCGCTGGCACCGATCACGCTGCCGGTTGACAGGTCGATCCCGCCGGTCAGGATCACGAACGTCGCGCCAATCGCCGCGATACCGACGACAGCCGACTGGCTCAGCACGTTGATCAGATTCGATGACGTCAGCAGGCCGTCAGTGAGGACGCTGAGGACGAGGATCAGCAGGATCAGCGCGGGCAGCATCGCGAGGTCGGCGAACCAGCCTGGACGACGGGCCGGATCGCGCAGCCAGGCGAGCCGGGCCGGCACCGCGATGCCCGCGGCGGAGGCGGTGGAGGACTCCGTCGCGGAGCCCTCCACGCGCGCGGACTCAGGAGGACGCACAGCCCCACACTTGCCCGCTGGTCGCGGCATAGTTGGCCTGGTCCAGGATCAGCCCCTTGGCCTCGACGGTCTTCGGCGTGACCGCCTTGCCGCTTAGCGCCGCGGTGATCGCGGTGATCGCCTGCTTGCCGAAGTCGGCCACGGGCGTGGCGATGTCGGCGTCCAGCGTCTTGGCCTGCATGGCCTTACAGCCGTTCTGGTCGCCGTCGATGGTCACCATGAACACGTGCTTGGGGTTGCCGATCGGCTCCAGCCGGCCGGCCGCGGTCAGCGCCGACTGCACCGATGGCAGGAGGAAGTCGGACGGAATGTAGATCGCGTTGATCGCGGGGTCCTTCTGCAGCGCGTTCGAGGTTCCGTCGAGTGCCTCCGTCGGGTTCCAGTCAGTGGGGACCTGGCTCACGATGGTGACGCCGGGCTGGCCGGCCAGCGCGGCGTTGAATCCGTCCCTTCGGCCGATCGCGTTCTGGTCGGTCAGCCCGCCCACCAGTTCCAGGACCTTCAGCGGCGTAGTCTTGGCCGCCGCGAGGAACTCGCTCGCGACCGCCTTGCCGTCGGCCACGGGATCACCCGTGATCTGGAACGTGACGTCCTGCTGGTCCGCGACCGAACGGTCGATCGCGAGGAACGGGACGTTGTGCGCCTTGGCCAGGCTGGCCGACGCCGCGATCTGCTGGCCGTCCTGCGCGATCACGATCACCGCGCTGACCTTCTGGGTCTGGATCAGGTCCTGGATCTGCGACGCCTGCTTCTGGGCGTCCTGGTCGGCGACGTCGAAGACGACCGAGTACCCGGCGGCCTGGGCGGCGCTCTGGATCGACGACTTCTCCGCCTGGCGGATCGCGTTCAGCAGGTCGAAGCTCACGCCGATCGTCTTCTTGCCAGCGGTCGACCCACTGCCGCCCGTGGATCCCGAGTTCGCGCTCGAACTACACGCGACCAGTCCCAGCGACGCCGCCGCTACCACCGTCACACACCAAGCAACACCGGACGTTCTCACGATGACTCCCTTTCGGTTCTTTCTGTGGTGTTCCATCACGCCGGCCATCAGGCCGGCCTCACGCTGTCGGCCCGTCCGCCCCGTGACGGACAAGGAGGCCGGCCAGCCCTGCTGCCTGAGCGAGATTCCGCCACCGCGCTCCGGCGGCGAGGACCGCGGCGAGCAGCACGGCGCCGCGGACGATGTCGAATACGTAGGGCGAGGTGCCGGAGCCCGCGCATCCGCGGCACCGTGGTGCCGGCGGACGCGTTCGACGAGGCGCTGCGCTACCGCGACGAGTTCCGCCGCAAGGGCGGTGCGGCGGCGCCCCGCGCCCAATGACCGGCGCCCCGCCGGAAGAGCCCGCCGGCCGCCCGGCGGCGGTGGCCCTGGCCACCGCGCCCGGCGTGCCTCTCTCTCCTCCGGCCCCCCCAGCCCCCCCCAACGGTCCCGATCGGTGGCTCCAGCGCCTGGAGGAGGGCGTGCTGGTGGCGGCGCTGGCCGCCGCCACCCTGGTGCCGCTGATCGGCGCCCTGGGCCGGCCGCTCGGCGGCATCCACGTCCCCGGCGACGCTCCCTACATGCAGCAGCTGACCCTGTGGCTGGCCTTCGTCGGCGGCCTGGTCGCGACCCGCTACGGCAGCCATCTGACGCTCTCGACCCGCGAGCTCTTCGCCGAGGGCACGGCGCGCCGCCTGGCGCGGCTCGCCGCCTTCGCCGTGGCGGCGGCGGTGGTGGCGGTCCTGGCCTACGCCAGCGCCAACGTGGTGATCGCCAACCGCGCCGAGCCCAACGTGCTGCCGGGCGGCATCCCGGAGTGGGTGAGCGAGTGCGTGATGCCGGTGGCGCTCGCCCTCATCGCCCTGCGCTTCGCCTGGAACGCCGCCGCCGGCTGGCGCGGGCGCGCCGTGGCGCTGCTGGCGATCGCCGCCGCCTTCGCCCTCGGCCTCTTCCCGGGTCACGCGGCGGCCTTCAAATGGCCCCTCGCCCTCCTGGTGGTGGCGGCGGCCCTCCTCGGCGCGCCGGTCTTCGTCGCCATGGGCGGCGTGGCGCTGGTGCTCTTCTTCGCCGACGGCACGCCGGTCTCGGCGGTGTCGGCGGAGGTCTACCGGCTGGTGGCCTCGCCGACGCTGCCGGCGATCCCGCTGCTCACCGCCGCCGGCTACGTGCTGGCCGAGAGCGGCGCCTCGTCGCGCCTGGTGCGCTTCTTCCGCGCCCTCTTCGGCTGGATGCCGGGCGGCATCGCGGTGATGGTGGCGGCGGTCTGCGCCCTCTTCACCACCTTCACCGGCGGCTCCGGCATCACCATCATCGCCCTGGGCGGCCTGGTCTACCCGATCCTGCGCGAGGACGGCTATCCCGAGGGCTT
Organism: Thermoanaerobaculia bacterium; assembly: GCA_030150965.1. Lineage (GTDB taxonomy): Bacteria > Acidobacteriota > Thermoanaerobaculia > Multivoradales > UBA5704 > JASLEW01. The sequence continues at coordinate 4,001 of JASLEW010000185.1, forward strand.
CTCGCTCGGCCTGGTGACCGCCGCCGGCAGCCTCGGCCTGCTGTTCCCGCCGAGCCTGCCGGTGGTGCTCTACAGCGTGGTGGCGAGCCACGGCGCGGCGAGCGCGGTGCCCGCCGAGTCCCTCTACCTGGCGGGCCTGGTGCCCGGCGCCCTCCTGGTGGCCCTGGTCGCCCTCTACGGCATCCACGTCGGGCGGCGCATCGAGCCCCGCCGCAGCCAGCCCTTCGCCTGGTCCGAGGTGGGGCGCGCCGCCTGGGCGGCCAAGTGGGAGCTGCTGCTGCCGGTGCTGGTCATCGTCCTCTTCGCCAGCGGCCTGACCTCGCTGGTCGAGACCGCCGCCGCCGCCTGCGCCTACGCGGTGGTCGTCGAGTGCCTCGTCACCCGCGACATCTCCGTCACCCGCCAGCTCCCCGGCGTCCTGCTGCGCGCCTCGGCCCTGATGGGCGCGGTGCTCCTGCTGCTGAGCGTCGCCATGGGCCTGACCGGCTACCTGGTCGAGGCGCAGGTCCCGGACCGCCTCCTCGCCTGGGTACAGCTCCACGTCCACTCGCCGATCCTCTTCCTGCTCGCCCTCAACGTCCTCCTCCTGATCCTGGGCAGCGTCCTCGAGATCTACTCGGCGATCATCGTGCTCGCACCGCTCATCGCCCCGACCGGCGCCGCCTTCGGCATCGACCCGGTGCACCTCGGCGTGATCTTCCTCGCCAACCTGGAGCTGGGCTTCCTCTTCCCGCCGGTGGGCCTCAACCTCTTCCTCTCCTCCTCGCGCTTCGGCAAGCCGCTGCCGCAGCTCTACCGCCACGTCCTCCCGTTCCTCGCCATCCTGGGCGCCGGCGTGCTGCTCATCACCTACCTGCCGAGCCTCTCGCTCGGCGTGCTCCGGCTGCTGGGGAAGTAGGGCTGCCTCCCGCCGGTGGGGCCGCGCCAGGCGGACCCTGACCCGGGGGAATCTCGGGGATCTCGGGCACCAAGATTGACAGGAGGGTCGCGAAGGCGCGAGAATGGGTTTGTATGGCAAACCGGTCCACACCGTTCGAGGAGCTGGCGCAGCTCGACCGCCTGGTGCACGACCCGGCCCGCCTCGCCATCCTGACGGCGCTTTCGGCCTGCGCCAAGGCCGATTTCCTCTTTCTCCAGCGCATCACCGGCCTGTCGAAGGGCAACCTCTCCAGCCACCTGTCGAAGCTGGAGCAGGCCGGCCTGATCGAGATCGAGAAGCGCTTCGTGGACAAGAGGACGCAGACCCTCGCCTACCTGACCGGAGCCGGCAGGGAGGCGATCGAGGGCTACTGGCAGGAGATGGAGGCGCTGCGGCAGAGCGCCGCGCGCTGGCGCCCGGGCGATCTGGCTCCCGCGGCCTCCGGGTAGCCCTACCGCAGGTAGCCGAGCGAGCGCAGCTCCTGGATCAGCTTGTCGTCGGCGGCGGAGGAGCGCACGGCGGAGCCGCGCGCGCCGGCCCAGGCGCGGATGGTGCGCTGCGGGTGGCTGGTGCGGAACGCCGGGGTGAACAGCTCCGTCCAGGCGCGGCCGACGAAGTTCTCGGCCACCGGCAGGCCGAGGCCGTAGAGGACGGTCGGCGTGATGTCGTGGACGCCGATGCCGTCGAGGTTGGCGCCGGGCGCGATGTCCGGACCGGCAGCGATGAGGATGCCGTCGTTGCTCGAATCGTGGGTTCCGGACAGCTCGCTGACCTCGGTCACCACGCCGGGAGCGGGCTTGCCATCGACGAGCACCGTGGTGCTGGTGCCGACCGACGACAGCGCGGTCACGAAATCGGCGCCGGCCTCCACCTCGCGGGCCCGCGCGTCGCGCACGAAGAAAGCGGGCTCGCCGCCGCCGAAGGTGACGCGGTCCAGGTCCCGCTCGAAGCGCGCGCGCACCGCCTCGCATTGCTGCTCCGTCAGGGTGCCGCCGGGCTCGCGGCCGGCCAGGCAGCACCGCACGAGCTTCCGGCGCAGGTAGGTCGGGCTGCCGTAGGTGTAGAGCCGCGAGCGGCCGAGCACGACTCCCTGCGCGTCGCGCTGCTGATAGCCGAGCCGGACGAGCAGCGCGTCCACGTCCGAAACCGTGCGCAGCTCCTCGCGGCGCGCGGCGCGGAAGCCGTGATCCGAGATCACCAGCACGTCCATGGGTCCGGGCGCGGCGCGCAGCACCTCGCCGATGGCGTTGTCGATCGCGCGGTAGATCCGCTGCACGTCGCTGCCGCCGCGCGGGCGTGTTGCACCCTCCGGCATGGGCGGCGCTTGACCCGCCTCGCCCGCACCGCGCTCCACCGCCTCGAAATCCTTCCAGTGATGGTGGCTGACGATGTCCGAGGTGCGGAAGTAGAGCAGCAGCAGGTCGAGGTCCTGCCGCACCAGCCGCCGCGCCGCCGTCGCCATCACCGCGTCGCGCAGCTCGGGCTCCTCGTTGACGGCAAACAGAGGCAGGGTGCGTGCCCGCTTCACATCCTCGGCAAGCCTGGGCGCGTAGGAGGCGGGAGAGACCCGGTCCGGCAGCGGCAGCAGCGCCCGGTCGCTGACCACCACGCCGTTGACCGCCTCGGCCGGCCAGGAGCCCCACCATCCCAGCACCCCCACCCGGCGGTGCGCCTGGGTCAGCATCGTCCATAGCGCCGGCACCCGGCGCACGGCCGAGGAGATCGGCACGTCGCCATGCGCGCTCGGGACCACGAAGTCGGTGATGCCGTGCTCCTGGGGAGTCACGCCGGTGGCGATGGTCGTCCAGATGACCGGCGACGCGTTGTAGGCCGTCTTCAGCGTCGCCGACGTGCCCTGCCGCGCCAGCCGCCGCAGGTTGGGCAGCTCCCCGTCCCGCCACATCCGCCGCAGCACCCGCCACTCGCCGCCGTCGATGCCGATGACGAGAAACGGGGCCTTGGCAGAGGCTCTGCTCCTCTGAACCAGCCAGATGCCTCCGCCCACGGTCGCCAGGGCAAGGATCGCGGCCAGCAGCCACCACCTGCCGCGCTGGCCGGAGCTATTGCCGACCCTCATGAGCTTCGATCCCATGGCAAGATTATCGTGAGCGCTTCGGTGGTTCACGGGTTCCACTCTCAGGGCTCCGCGCCGCCGCCGTCCAGGCCGGCCGTCAGGCTGCCGAACCGCGCCGGGTCGATGTTGCCTCCGGAGAGGACGACGCCCACCCGCCGGCCGGCAAGCCCGGGGACCTTGCCGTGCAGCACCGCGGCGGCTGCCGCGGCGCCGCCGGGCTCCACCACCAGCTTCATGCGCGAGAAGAGGAGCGCCATCGCCCGGCGCAGCTCCAGGTCGGAGACGGTGAGGATCTGCTCGGCCAGGACGCTCAGGATGGCGAACGTGCGCTCGCCGGGGCAGGTGGTCTGGAGGGCGTCGGCGATCGTCGGCGGCACCGGGATGGTGATCCGGTGCCCGGCGGCGAGCGACCGCTTCATGTCGTCGCCGGTCTCGGGCTCGACGCCGAAGACGCGCAGCTCCGGCTTCACGCCGCGGCCCGCGACGGCGATGCCCGACAGCAGCCCGCCGCCGCTGCACGGCGCGACGACCACGTCGAGGTCCGGCACCTCCTCCAGCAGCTCCAGGGCCAGGGTCCCCTGGCCCGCGATCACCGCCTCGTCGTCGAACGGCGGCACCAGGACCGCGCCCAGCTCGCCCATCAGCCGGCGCGCGATCGCCTCGCGGTCGCCGGTCACCCGGTCGTAGGGCTCGACGGTGGCGCCGTAGCCGCGCGTCGCCGCCATCTTGGGCGGCGGGGCGTCGGCGGGCATGACGATGGTGGCCGCGATCCCCAGCTCGCGGGCCGCCAGCGCCACCGCCTGCGCATGGTTGCCCGAGGAGAACGCCACCACCCCGGCGGCGCGCTCGGCGGGGGAGAGCAGGGTGATCCGCGAGAACGCGCCGCGCGCCTTGAAGGCGCCGACCCGCTGGAAGACCTCGCACTTGAAGAACAGCCGGCAGCCCGCCCGCTCGTCCAGCTGGCGCGAGGTCAGCACCGGCGTGCGGTGGACGTGCCCGGCGATGCGCTCGCGCGCCGCGCGGACGTCCGCCAGCGAGACCGGCAGCAAGGTGTCCGCCATCGAGTCCTCCTTCCAGGAGACGGTAGTATAGACCACAAGATGTGGTGGATCAGCTGACGGCCGTTACCAGAGCTGGTAGCGTGAGGCCGCTCGTGCTACGAGGCTGTGACGCCGGGGCGGCGGCTGCCCAGGGCGCTCGCGCGCCGCTCTCCCGGGTGCAGAAGAAGAGGATGCACTTCGCCCGCGTGGAGGTCACGATGCGCTCATCCCGGACCAGTGAGGCCACCCTGGAGGCGGCGGAGGGCACGGACACCGAAGAGGCCGCGGCGGGGCGCGGCCGAATCGAGCCGCCGCCGCCCGCCGCCGCTCCCCAGCCGCCGCCCGCCACCGCCTACCACCGCTACCGCATCGCCACCGCCCCGACGCCTGACCTCCGGCCGCTGCCGCACCGCTTCCAGGTGCGGGTGAACCGCTGGCGCCTTGCCCGCCTCCTCGCCACCGAGGTGGTGCGCTACTTCGGCAGGTGGGACGTGGTGCTCAACCGTCCCTGCATCTACGGCGTCTTCTCCGGCCCGGTCGGCGGCTTCAGGCCGCGCCCGCAGCACTGCGTGGGCTGCCTGCGCTGCACCATCCAGCACCCCGAGGTGGTGCGCATCCTGCCCAACCCGGAGCTCGCCGCCTGGGGCGACGGGTACCTCACGCCGCGCCAGGTGGAGACCCTCTTCTACGAGGCGTCCACCGGCAGCGTCCCGGTCAAGGGCCAGGGCTACCGCGGCCGCTTCGGCGGCAGCGGTTGGGACGGCATGTGGACCGACATGTCCGAGATCGTCCGTCCCACCCGCGACGGCATCCACGGCCGCGAGCTGATCTCGACCGTGGTGGACGTCGGACCGCGCCTCATGCACCTCGACCTGGCCGCCGACGGCTCGCTCGCCACGCCGCCGCCGGCCACCCTCACCCTGCAGCTGCCGCTCCTGCTCGACCCGCCGCCGCCGCTGACCCAGTCGGCACAGGCCCCGGCGCTGGCCGCGGTCTGGGCGCGCGCCGCGGCGCGCCTCGAAAGCCTGGCGCTCCTGCCGCTCGACCTGGCGCGGCGGGCCGGCGCCGCCGCGTCCGCCGCGGCCGCCGATCTCGCCGCGGCTCCCCCTGTGGTCCCCATCGTTCTGCCCGGCGAGGCCGGGGCGCTGGCGACGCTCGGCTTCCGGCCGCCGATGGTGGAGATCGCCGGCTGGGCGCCGGACGCCTTCGCCGTGGCGCGCCGCCTGCTGCCCGAGAGCCTCGTCGCACTGCGCCTGCGCCTCGCCCCCGGCTGGCGGGAGACGCTCCTCGCCGCCTGCGCGGCCGGCGTGCGCATCGTTCATCTGGAGGCGGACTACCACGGGAGGGCCGAGCGCGCCGCGGCCCGCGAGACCGCCGCGGGGCCGGCGCCGGCGGGCATGGCCGCGACGATCCCAACGGTGCCAACGATGCGAACGACGCCGGCGACTCTGGAGGCGGCGAGCGAGCCGGCCCCAGCCGCTCCCGATCAGGGGGCGCGGCCAGCGCAGGGGGATCAGGAGGATTTCATCCTCGACGTGTTGCTCGCCGCCAACCGCCTGCTGATCGAGCGCGGCGTCCGCGACCAGGTGACGCTGCTGGCGAGCGGCGGCATCGTCGCCGCCGAGCACGTCCCCAAGGCGATCATCGCGGGTGCCGACGCGGTGGCGATCGACACCGCGGCGCTCGTGGCGCTGCAATGCCGCCAGCTCGGCCCCGGGGCCAGCCGCCAGCAGGTGCGCTTCGACCTGCCTCCCGGCCTCGACGCCGCCTGGGCGGTGCAGCGCCTGCTCAACCTCGGCGCCGCCTGGCGCGACCAGCTCCTGGAGGTCATGGGGGCGATGGGCATCCGCGAGGTGCGGCGCCTGCGCGGCGAGACCGGCCGCGCGATGTTCCAGCGCGACCTGGAGGCCGAGGCGTTCGCCGGCATCGAGGGCTACCCGCTCCGCGAGCCGGCGGCGCAGCCGGAGGCCGCATCCCCGCACCCGGCAGCGTACCCGGCCGCGGCGGGACCTCCACCACCGCCCGGGCTGCCAGGCGCGGCCGAGATCCTGGCTGCCGCCGGGCGGTCAGCGCCGCCGGCGCCGGCCAGACTGCCGGAGCGGGCAGAACCAGCAGGACCGCTGGCGCCGCCGGCGCCGGCCAAACCGTCGGAGTTGTTGGCACCGGCAGGACCGCTGGCGCCGCCGGCGCCGGACGCTCTGGCCATCCCGGCGGTAACGCCGCCGCCATCGCCGGCCGGCGCGCTACCCCTGGTGGCCGCGGCCAGTCAGGAGGCAGTGCTGGCTGCCGGCACTGCCGGCACTGCCGGCATTGCCGGAACAGGCGCCCTTGGCGCCTCTGCCGACGTCGGAGGCGCACCGTGAGCCTGTCCTCGACGGCCTCCTCCGAGCCCGCCTTCGGCGCGGCGCCTGCCGCCTCGGGCGAGACGGTCCTGCCGCGTGCCGCCGCCGGCTGCCCGCCGTCATCGCTGCCCTCGGCGCCGTCGCTGCAATCGGCGCCATCGGCGCCATCGCCGATCCCGCCGCGGGCCCAGGCCCAGCTGCCGCTGCCTCCGCCCATCCCGCCGATCGCCGAGAAGGTCTCCCACTACCTGCACGCCGGGTTCTCCGCCCGCGCCCACGGCCGCTACGAGGTCCCGCCGGCGCTGGGCGACGCGCGCTGGACGCCGGAGCTGATCCTCGCGACCTGGTACATGGCCGAGACCGGCCGCGTGCCGGACCTGCCCCGGAGCCAGGACGGAGGCCATGCGTCGGCCCCGGGGGCGGGCCGGGCCCCGGCCCCGCCGAGCCGCGGCAACGGCGGCGCCTCCTCGTCCGCCGCCGTCTCTTCCGTCGCCGTCTCCGCCGCCGCCGGCCTGGAGTACCGCGTCGGCCGCTCGGGCGGCGGCTTCGACCGCCTCGACTTCAAGTTCCTGCCGGAGCGCGATCAGCTGCCCCCCACCGCCGAGGTGGACACCTCGATCCCGCTCAACCGTCGCGGCGTCCGCGATGTCGGCGGCGTCCACGATGTCGGCGGCGTCCATGGCCCCGCCCGCGACGGCGGCGAGCCCGCCGCCCCCGATATCACCATCCCGCTGCCGATCTACGGCGGCGGCATGTCCTACGGGTCGGTGTCCGAGCACGTCATGGTGGCCCGCGCCATGGCGGCGGCGCGCTGGCGCACCTTCATGTCCACCGGCGAGGGGGGCTACCCCCCGGGCCTCGTGCCCTACCGCGACCACGTCATCACCCAGGTGGCGACCGGCCTCTTCGGCGTCGAGGAGCGCACCATCCAGTGCGCCCCGATCGTCGAGCTCAAGTACGCGCAGGGCGCCAAGCCCGGCCTCGGCGGCCACCTGCTGGGCGAGAAGAGCACCACCGCCGTGGCCCGGATGCGCGGCTCGGTCCCCTGGGTGAGCCTCTTCTCGCCCTTCCCGTTCCATTCGGTCTACTCGGTCGAGGACCACAAGAAGCACGTCGATTGGATCAGGACGGTCAACCCGCGGGCGCTGATCTCGGTCAAGGTCTCGACCCCCGCCGACGTGGACATGGTGGCGGTGGGCTCCTTCTACGCCGGCGCCCACATCCTGCACCTGGACGGCGCCTACGGCGGCACCGGCGCGGCGCCCGAGATCGCCAAGAAGAACATCGCCATGCCGATCGAGCTGGCGGTGCCCAAGGTGCACAAGCACCTGGTCAAGGAGGGCATCCGCGACCGGGTCACGCTGATGGCGAGCGGCGGCATCCGCACCGCCTGGGACATCGCCAAGATCATCGCCCTGGGCGCCGACGGCGCGGTGCTCGGCACCACCGACCTGGTGGCCCTGGGCTGCACGCGCTGCTCGAACTGCGAGCGCGGGCGCGGCTGCACCTTCGGCCTCACCACCACCGATCCCGAGCTCCAGGAGTGGGTGCAGCCGGAGTGGGGCGCGGCGCGCCTGCACAACCTCTACACCGCCCTGCAGACCGAGCTGGCGCGCCTGCTGCGCCGCCTCGGCCTGCGCTCCATCCGCGAGCTGCGCGGCCGCACCGACCTGCTGCGCTACCAGGCCGAGGAGGGACCCCGATGACGACCGAGAGCGCCCGCCGCCCCGGCCCCGCGCGCTACGCCGCGAGCCGCGCCCGCCTCCTCGCTTCCCTCGCCGCCGGCGCCGGCGCCGCGGCGGGAGCCGGCCCGGCCGCCGAGGGCGGCTGCGGCGTGGTCGGCCTCGCCGCCGACGTGCCGGTGGCGGGCCGCCACCTGGTGCGCGCCCTGGCCCAGATGCGCAACCGTGGCAACGGCAAGGGCGGCGGCGTGGCGATGGTGGGGCTCGACCCCGATCAGCTGGAGGTGGACGCCGCCCTGCTGCGCGACGCCTACCTGCTCGGCGTCGCCTATCTCGATCCGGCGGTGCGGGCCGAGACCGAGCGCCGCTTCCTCGCGCCGTTCTACGAGATCGAGGCGGTGCGCGAGCTCAGGCCGGCGGTCTCCGACCCGGCGGTCCTCGGCCTCGACGTGCGCCCGCCCGCGGTGGTGCTCTACTTCGTGCGCCCGCGCGCCGCGGCGGTCCAGCGCCTCGCCGCGGAGCTGGCGGCGGCCGATCCAGGCGCGCCGGGAAGGGCTGGCGCCGCGCCCGGCGGCGGCCCGGGGACGCGCGCGGCCCGCCCCCTTGCGGCCGACCCCCTTGCGGTCGGCGAGGCCGGCGAGGCCGGCGACATGGTCGGGGCCGGCGAGGCCGGCAGGGCCATCGCCGACGAGCTGGTCTACCAGACCTCGTTCCGCCTGAACGCCGAGCTCTACGCCGGCCGGCGCGGCAACCTGGCCTACGTGCAGTGCCACGCCCGCGACCTCCTGGTGCTCAAGATGGTCGGCTACGCCGAGGACGTGCTGCGCTGGTACGGCCTGGAGGAGATGACCGCGCACGTCTGGATCGGCCATCACCGCTATCCCACCAAGGGGCGCGTCTGGCATCCCGGCGGCGCCCATCCGTTCATCGGGCTCAACGAGGCGCTGGTGCACAACGGCGACTTCGCCAACTACCAATCGATCTGCGACTACCTGGCGCAGCGCCGCATCCAGCCGCTGTTCATGACCGACACCGAGGTGGCGGCGCTGGTCTACGACCTGCACCGCCGGGTCTACGGCTACCCGCTCGAATACGTGATCGAATCGCTCGCGCCGACGACCGAGCGCGACTTCACCCTGCTGCCGCCCGACAGGCAGCGCGTCTACCGCGCCCTCCAGACCACCCACCTGCACGGCTCGCCCGACGGCCCCTGGTTCTTCATCATCGCCGAGAGCCTCGGCGCCGAGCGGCGCCTGATCGGCGTCACCGACACCAGCATGCTGCGCCCCCAGGTCTTCGCCCTGCAACGCGGCGAGGCCAGCATCGCCTTCTGCGCCTCGGAGCGCCAGGTGATCGACGCCGTCCTGGAGAGCCTGGCGGCGGAGGACCCGCGCTTCTGGAGCCGCCCCGACCGCACCTGGGCGGCGCGGGGCGGCAGCCACACCGACGGCGGCGCCTTCGTCTTCACCGTGCGGCCCGCTGCGGCAACCGCGGGAGCCGCGGGGACCGCGGGGACCCCGGGAACCCCGGCGACCCCGGGGACAACGGCGGCCCCGGGGGGCGTGGCGGGCGGCCCGCGGGGTGCCCAGGAGCTGGTGGTGACCGACAAGTTCGGCCACGCGGTGGAGCTCGCGCCGGACACCCCGGCGGCGGCCAGCCTGCCGCCGCTCTTCCCGGCCGGCACCGCGCCGGGGCTCGACCCGGAGGCCCTCTGCGGCGAGCCCGACGCCGCCCGCCGGTGGGCCCGCCTCGCCGCGGCGCTGCGCCGCTGGAGCTGGGACGAGGCCGCCTCGTTCCTGCACGGGCTGACGGCGGACGCCGCCCGCGAGCCGGCGCGGCGCGGCGTGGCGCTCGACCTCCTCGACCGCCTGCTCGACCGCCGCTACGACACCGGCCGCCTGCGCCGCAGCCGCTGGCTCTCCCAGGTGGACCAGGCCCTCGCCCGCCTCCTCGCCGGCATCGAGGCGGCGCCCTGCGGCGCCTTCCTGCTGCACGCCGGCCCCGGCGACCGCCCCCTGCCGGTCCCGGCGCCGGGCACGTCGCTGGCGCCGACCGCGCTGACCGCGCCTACCGCGCTGACCGCGCCGACCACCGCGGCCGCCGGCCCGGCCGCGTCTGCCGCCTCGTCCGCCCCCGCCGCCGGCCTGCCGCGCACCCTGGTGCTCGACGCCCGGCGCTACCCGGTCGAGGGCGAGT
>JASLEW010000187.1 GCA_030150965.1 Thermoanaerobaculia bacterium
CCGCGACCGGACCGCGCCCGGCCGGCGGGCAGCGTGAGGCCGCTCCATCATACCGTGGACGGTTCCGGCGCCTGCCCTGCGGCGCGCCCGGCGCTGGCGCGGCCGGCCCGCGAGAGACGGAGCCGCCGGTCCCCGCTTCCAGGGAGCCGCGCCGCGGCCCGCTCCCGCACACCCCGGAGCTGGACGGCGGCGGCGGGCGCCCGGTAGACTGGCGCGCGCCATGGGCGGAGACCGGATGGACCGCTCGACGGCGCTGCGCCTGGCGAGCGCCACCGTGCTGATCGCCGGCCTCGCCGCCGCGGTCATGATCTACATCCACGCCAGCCGGGCGGCGGCACCCGGCGGCCTGGACGACGACCAGACGCTCGAAACCAAGCAGTACCTGCGCCAGATGGAGGTCTACGGCGGCAAGGCCAACGTCCTGGCGAGCGAGGTGCGCGCCTGGCTGGCCGCGCTCTGGCACGGCAAGCGCCTGGCCTTCACCGTGGCCTGCCTGACGCTGGCGGCGAGCGGCATCCTGCGGCTCGCCGCCACCCCGCTGCCGCCGCTCTCCGACGAGGACCGCCGCCGCGGCCGGCGCCCGGGAAACGCCGGCGGCTGAGCTGCCTCCCGTATCCCATCCTGCAATGGAGACCCGATGAGCGACCGAGCTGCCGCCGCGAGCGGCCTTCTGGAGAGCTATCTGAGCGGCTTCGGCACCGCCGCGGCCGACGCGGCCGGAGGCGTGGAGAGCGGCGGCCGGGCGGGCGCCGCGCCGGCCGCCGGCCCGGCGGCCTACTACGCGGCGCTCGACGCCGTGGCCGCCGGCTCCCCCACCGTCGCCAGCGCCATCGTGCACGAGCTGGCCGACCAGCGCCGCAACCTCAAGCTGATCGCCAGCGAGAACTACTGCTCGCTGGCCGTCCAGTTGGCGCACGGCAACCTGCTGACCGACAAGTACGCCGAGGGCTACCCCGGCCACCGCTTCTACGCCGGCTGCGACAACGTGGACGCGATCGAGAGCGAGGCGGCGGCGCTGGCCCGCGAGCTGTTCGGCGCCGAGCACGCCTACGTGCAGCCGCACTCGGGCGCCGACGCCAACCTGGTGGCCTTCCTGAGCGTGCTCTCGGCGCGCGTCGAGCGGCCCATGGCCGAGGAGCTGCGCGAGACCAACCTGGCGAAGATCGCCGCGCCCGACTGGCAGCGCATCCGCGCCGCCTTCACCGGCCAGCGCCTGCTGGCGATGGACTACTACTCGGGCGGCCACCTCACCCACGGCTACCGCCACAACGTGTCGAGCATGCTGTTCGAGGCCCACGGCTACAGCGTCGACCGGCAGAGCGGCCTGCTCGACCTGGACCGGCTGGCGGCCCAGGTGCGCGAGCTGCGGCCGCTCATCCTGCTCGCCGGCTACAGCGCCTACCCGCGGCGGATCGATTTCGCGCGCCTGCGCGAGATGGCCGACGAGGTGGGGGCGGTGCTGATGGTGGACATGGCGCACTTCGCCGGCCTGGTGGCGGGCAAGGTCTTCCGCGGCAACTTCGATCCGGTGCCGTTCGCGCACCTCGTCACCTCGACCACCCACAAGACGCTGCGCGGCCCGCGCGGCGGCCTGGTGCTGTGCACCGCCGAGCTCGCCGAGTGGGTGGACAAGGGCTGCCCGATGGTCCTGGGCGGGCCGCTGCCGCACGCCATGGCGGCCAAGGCCGTCGCCTTCCGCGAGGCGCTGCGGCCCGGCTTCCAGCGCTACGCCGAGCGCATCGTGGCCAACGCCCAGGCGCTCGCCGAGGCGCTGGCGGCCGAGGGATTGACGGTGGTCACCGGCGGCACCGAGAACCACCTGGTGCTGGTGGACGTGAGCAAGCTCGGGCTGACCGGCCGCCAGGCCGAGTCGGCGCTGCGCGCCTGCCGCCTGACGCTCAACCGCAACTCGCTCCCCTTCGACCCCAACGGGCCCTGGTACACCAGCGGCCTGCGCCTGGGCACGCCGGCGGCGACCACCCTCGGCATGGCGGCGGACGAGATGCGGGAGATCGCCGCCATCGTCCGCCTGGTGCTCGCCAACACCCGGCCCGAGGTGGTGGCGAGCGGCGCCAAGGCCGGCGTGCGCAGCCTCGCCCGCTACACCCTCGACGAGCGGGCGGCAGACCAGGCCCGCGCCCGCGTCCAGGACCTCCTCGGCCGCCATCCGGTCTACCCGGAGCTCGACCTGGGGCTGATGCAGGGCGCCCCCTGGTTCCAGGCGCCGCCGGCGGCCTGAGGCGGCAGGCCGGCCGGCACGTCCCCGGGTCGGTCAGCGGCCGGAGGCGGCCTCGCCGCGCAGGGTCAGGCAGGTGCTGGACACCTTGGCCACCAGCGCCCCGGTGTCGTCGCGGATCTCGCACTCGACCAGGCCGACGGTGCGCCCCACCTTGGTGGTGGTCCCGATGGCCTGGAGGCGGGCGCGCCAGACGGGCTTCAGGAAGTTGATCTTGAGCTCCAGGGTGGTGAAGGACTCCCCCTCCTTGAGCAGCGACGCATAGGCGAGGCCCATGGCCGCATCGGCGATGTCGCACAGGATGCCGCCGTGCAGGGTCCCCATGGGGTTGGCGAAGCGCTCGTCGGCGTCGATCTCCACCACCACCCGCCCCGGCTCGGCGGCGACGACGGCGAAACCCAAGGTGCGGGAGATGGCGGGAGCCTCCACCTCCTTGCGCAGGATCTGCAGAATCTGGTCGAACGGCGTGGCCATGCGCGCTCCCCCTCCTGGTGCCGGCGTGGCGGTCCGGGGCTCGACACCGTGGTCACGCTCGACGCTAGCACGAACGATCGTCCCGTTCACCGCCGGCCGGAGGTGGCCGCGCGAGCCGCCCCTCCCGCCGTGCGCGGACGGGCAGCGGACGGCAAAGAGCTGGCTTTAGGCAATTTAGGGATCTTCTCTATAATCCCGGCGAGCGCCGGCCGCCGCCGCCCCGCCACGGGCCGGCAGCGCGGACCGGCGGAGGACTCCCGCGTGGCCACCTCCTGCAGCGATCCGCCCTCCCATCCGTCCCCGCGGCCGCTCCCTCCGCGCGCCCGGCTCCTCGGGGCCGCGCTGCTCGCCGCCGTGCTGCTGCCGGCCGAAGCCCGCGCCGACGTCCAGATCACCCTGCAGAACAGCTTCATCGACAAGCTCAAGGACCGGGTCACGGTCGAGGCCTCGCTCAGACTGGACAGGCCCCATGCCGGGCCGGGAAAGCCGGCGGCCGACGGCGGCCTCAGGGTCACCGGCCGGGCGCCCGAGATCGGTCTCGCCACCGCCGCCGAGGTGATGAACGCCGCCGGCCAACCCGAGGCCGTCAACCTCGTCCGCCAGGCCGAGCAGGGCGGCCAACCGCTGGCGCTGCGCGGCGTCTGGCGGCTGTGGTGCGAGCGCGGCGGCGACCTCGCCTTCAACCAGGGGGAGGCCGCGCCGCCGGCCGACGCGGCCGAGCCGGCGCCGGTCTTCGCCATCCAGCCCGTGCTCCAGGCCGGTACCGTGGACGTCGCCGGCGCGCTGCGGCCGGCCGAGGGCTCCGTCATCCGCGACGCCGCCGCGGCGTTCCGCGGCTACGAGCAGCTGTCGAGCCATGTCGCGGCCGGCGCCGCCACCACCACGATCACCACGCGGATGGCCGATCCCAGGTACGTCGAGTTCGTCGTCCGCCTCGACGAGGAACCGTCGCACCTCCTGGACGGCCTGGCGGTCAGGGCGGCGATCCTCGATGCCGCCGGCGAGACCCTGGTGCGCGAACGGCGCATCGTGGCGGCGGCGGGCACGGCGCCCTACGCCCGGCTCAAGGCGCTGCACAAGGGCGGCACCCTGCGCGTCGTCGGCGTGCCGCGGCTCGACCTGGCGCTGCTCTCCTGGCGCATCGCCAACCGGGCGCGCATCGCCGGCGTCCTGGACTGGTCGCTGCCCTACGAGATGGTGGTGGTGGCGGTCCTCGACGACGGGCCGGATGCCCCGGCTGCCCTCGCCCGCCGCCGCGGCGGGGGC
>JASLEW010000262.1 GCA_030150965.1 Thermoanaerobaculia bacterium
GCGATCTGGCCTACCTGATCCACACCTCCGGCACCACCGGCCAGCCGAAGGGGGTGATGGTCGAGCACGGGCAGCTGATGCAGACGCTCGCCGCGGCGGCCGGTCGGCTGGCGCCCGCGGCCGGCGAGACGATGCTCTGCCTGGCCTCCTGCGCGTTCGACATCTCGCTCCTGGAGCTTGGCCTGCCGCTCCTCACCGGCGGCCGGGCGCTGCTGCTCGGTCGCGAGGAGGTGCTCGACGCGGAGCGGCTGGTGCGGGCGGCGGGGCGTGCCACGCGCCTGCACGCGGTGCCGAGCCTGATGCGGCAGCTGGTGGCCGCGTGGCGCACCGCGCCGCCGCGGGGGTGGCAGCCGCGGCAGCTGCGGGCGGTGCTGGTGGGCGGCGAGGCGGTGGAGGCGGAGCTGCTTGCCGCGATGCGCGAGGTCTTCGGCGGCGCCCGCATCGAGGCGCTGTACGGTCCCACCGAGGCGTCGGTGATCTGCGCCAGCCGGCGGGTGCCGGCGGCCGGCGAGCCCGGCGGCCGCCTCCTCGGCCGTCCCCTGACGGGAGCGGAGCTGCGGGTGGTGGACCGGCAGGGCGGGCTGGTGCCGGCCGGGGTGGCCGGCGAGCTGTGGGTGGGCGGCGGCGGCGTGGCGCGCGGCTACTGGGGAGATCCCGGACTGACCGCCGAGCGGTTCGTGCCGGACGGGCAGGGGCCGCGGCCGGGAGCGCGGGCGTACCGCACCGGCGACCTGGCGCGCCACCTGGCGGACGGCAGCCTGGAGTTCCTGGGCCGGATCGATAGCCAGGTCAAGGTGCGGGGGGTGCGCGTCGAGCCCGCCGAGATCGAGGCGGCGCTGGGGCGGGAGCCGCGGGTGCGGGAGTCGGCGGTGGTGCTGCACGGCCGCGGCGAGGGCGCGCGGCTGGTGGCCTACGTGGTGGCGTCCGGGGAGGACGGCGGCGAGCTGCCGGCGGCGGAGCTGCGGACGCACCTGGAGCGGAGTCTGCCCGCGGCGCTGCTGCCGTCGGCGATCGTGACGCTGCCGGCGCTGCCGCTCACCGCGACCGGCAAGGTGGACCGGCGGCAGCTGGCGGAGCGGGAGCTGCCGGGCGCCCCGGCCGAGGGGGCGGAGGGGCCGCGGACGCCGGTGGAGGAGCTGGTGGCTGGGCTCTTCGCCGAGGTGCTGAAGCTGGAGGGGCCGGTGGGCGCGGGCGCCCACTTCTTCGAGCTCGGCGGCCACTCGCTGCTCGCCACCCAGCTCCTGTCGCGGCTGCGCAAGGCCTTCGGCGTCGAGCTGCCGCTGCGGGCGATCTTCGAGCGCCCGACGGTGGCGGCCCTGGCGCGGGCGGTCGAGGAGACGCAGCGCGCCGGCCTGGGCTCGGCGATGCTGCCGGCCGTGCCGCTGGGTCCGGCCGAGCGCGGTGCGCGGCCGCCGCTGTCGTTCGCCCAGGAGCGCCTCTGGTTCCTCCACCAACTCGCTCCGGCGAGCACCGCCTACAACCTGCCGACGGCGATCGAGGTGGAGGGTCCGCTCGCCGTCGCCACCCTCTGGCGCAGCCTGTCGGAGATCGAGCGGCGCCACGAGGCGCTGCGCACGGTGTTCGCCAGCGACCACGGGCAGCCCTTCCAGGACGTCCGGCCGGCGCCGCTTGCGCGCTGGTCGCTGGTCGATCTCAGCGCGCTGCCGGCCGAGCGCGGACGGGCCGCCGCGCTGCGCCTCGCCGGCCTGCAGGCGGCGCGGCCGTTCGACCTGGAGCACGGGCCGCTGCTGCGCTTCCTGCTGCTGCGCCTCTCGGCGCAGCTCCACGTCGCGCTCGCCACCATGCACCACATCGTCTCCGACGAGGGGTCGATGGCCATCTTCATCCGCGAGCTGGCGACGCTCTACGGCGCCTTCGAGCAGGGGCAGCCGTCGCCCCTGCCGGAGCTGCCGGTGCAGTATGCCGACTACGCGCTGTGGCAGCGGCAGCTCCTGGTGGGAGAGCGCCTCGAACGGCAGGTGGCCTACTGGCGGCGGCAGCTCGCCGGGGCGCCGCCGCTCACCGAGCTGCCGCTCGACCGCCCGCGCCCCGCCGTCCAGACCTTCCGCGGCGCCAGCTGCTCGTTCCAGCTGCCGCCCGCGGAGGCGGCGGCGCTGCGCCGCTTCAGCCGCGCCCAGGGAGCGACGCTCTTCATGTCGCTGCTCGCCCTGTTCCAGGCCCTCCTGGCGCGCCATGGCGGCGGCCCCGACCTCTGCATCGGCAGCCCGGTCGCCGGCCGCGACCAGCTCGAGACCGAGAACCTCATCGGTTTCTTCGTCAACACCCTGGTGCTGCGCGGCCGGCTCGACGACGGCCCGGGCCTCGCCGCCCTGGTGGCGCGGGCGCGCGACGCCACGCTCGCGGCGCACGAGCACAGGGACCTGCCGTTCGAGAAGCTGGTGGAGGAGCTCAGGCCGGAGCGCAGCCTCTCCCACACCCCGCTCTTCCAGGTCCTGCTCGCCCTGCGCCATGCGCCGCGCGAGAGCCGCACCCCGTCGCGGCTCGTCCTGCGGCCCTTCGGCGCGCCTCCCGCCACGGCGGTCCCCGGCACCGCGACTCGAGGCGGCGCACCTTCCGAATCCGCGGCTCCAGGCAGTGCGCCTCCCGGTGCCGCGGCTCCGGGCGCCGCGGCCCCCGACGCCGCGGCTTCCGGCACCAGCGGCACCGTGCTGTTCGACCTCACCCTGGTGGTGACCGAGACCGGGGAACGGCTGGGCGCCACGCTGCAATACCGCACCGACCTCTTCGACGCGGCGACCGTGCGCCGCCTGGCGGCCCACCTCCAGGTGCTGCTCGCCCAGGCGCTCGCCGACCCCGGCCGGCCGCTGGCCGCCTGCGACGGCCTCTCCGCCGCCGAGCGCCACCAGGCCGGGTGCGAGTGGAGCCGGCCGGCCGCGGCCCTGCCGGAGGCCTGGGAGGACTTTGTCTCGCGGTTCCGCGGCCATGCCCGCCGCCAGCCGGAGCGCCCGGCGCTGGTCTTCGAGGGCCGCGAGACGAGCTACGCCGCGCTCGACCGCTGGAGCGACGGGCTGGCCGCGGCGCTCCGCCGCCGCGGCGCCGGCTGCGGCACCATCGTCGGCCTCTGCGCCGAGCGCTCGCCGGAGCTGATCGCCGGCCTGCTCGCCATCCTCAAGGCCGGCGCCGCCTTCCTGCCGCTCGATCCCGCCCACCCAACCGAGCGCCTGGCGTGGATGACCGCCGACGCCGGCGCCGCCCTGGCGCTGGCCATGCCGGCCCTGCAGGACCGCCTGGCAGGCGGGCCGGAGGTGCTGCCGCTCGCTCCTCTCTCCGCCGCCGCCACCGCCGCCGGCGCCGCCGCCGCGCCGCCGGGTGCGACGGCCGCAGCGGCTGGCGGCCTCTCCGCTTCGTCCCCAGGCCCCACCGATCCGGCCTACCTGATCTACACCTCCGGCTCGACCGGCACGCCCAAGGGCGCGCTGCTCGGGCACCTGGGGCTGGCGAACATGGCCGCCGCCCTGGCCGAAGCCTTCGCCGTCGGTCCCGCGGCCCGCGTCCTGCAATACGCCTCGCCCAGCTTCGACGCGGCGGTGAGCGAGATCGGCACGGCGCTTTGGGCGGGGGCCACCCTCTGCCTGGCGGGGCGCGACCGCCTGCTGCCCGGCGACGACCTGGCGCGCACCCTGCGGGAGCTGGCGGTCACCCACGCCACGCTGCCGCCGGCGGCGCTGGCGGTCACCGTGCCGGACGGCCTGCCGGACCTCCGCGTCGTGGTCTCCGCCGGCGAGGCGCTGCCGGCCGGCGTCGCCGGGCGCTGGGCGCCGGGACGCCGCCTGATCAATGCCTACGGCCCGACCGAGATCACCGTCTGCGCCGCCGCCGGCGGCGCCGGCGAGGGGCCCTCCGCCCGGCCGACCGTGCCCATCGGCCGGCCCATCGCCGGCGCCGAGGTGCGGCTGCTCGACGCCGGCATGCTGCCGGTGCCCATCGGCGTGCCGGCGGAGCTCCTCCTCGGCGGATGCGGCCTCGCCCTCGGCTATGTCGGCAAGCCCGGCCTGACGGCCGCCAGCTTCGTGCCGCATCCGGCCGGCGGCGGCGCGGCCGGCAGCCGCCTCTACCGCAGCGGCGACCTGGCGCGCTGGCTGCCCGACGGCCGCCTGGAGTTCCTCGGCCGCATCGACCGCCAGGTGAAGCTGCGCGGCGTCCGCGTCGAGCCGGCCGAGATCGAGGCCGCGCTCGAGCGCCATCCCGCCGTCGCCCGCGCCGCGGTGGTGCCGCGCCGCCTCGGCTCCGACGACCTGCGCTTGGTGGCCTACGTGGTGCTGAGAGGCCAGCCGCCGGCCGCACCGGATGCCCCCGATGCGACCGGTGCGACCGCTGCAACCGATGCCACCGCCGCCGCCGCTGCCAGGGCCGCTACCACCGCCCTCGCCGCCGAGCTGCGCCGCGGCCTCGCCCGGACGCTCCCCGAGCCGCTGCTGCCGGCGAGCTTCGTCGTCCTGCCGCGGCTCCCCATGACCGTGCAGGGCAAGCTCGACCGCGCGGCGCTGCCGCCGCCCCCGCCGGCAGGAACGGCGGAGCCGGCCGGTCCGCCGGCCCCGGCGGAGGCGGCGCCGCGCGACGCGCTCGAAAGCCGGCTCGCCGCCATCTGGCAGGAGGTCCTCAGGCTGCCGCGGGTCGGCGTCGACGACAACTTCTTCGACCTCGGCGGCCACTCGCTGCTCGCCGTGCGCCTGATGTCGCGCATCGAGCAGGAGACCGGCCAGAAGCTGGCCCTCTCGGCGCTCTTCCAGGCGCCGACGATCCGGCAGCTGGCGGAGCTGCTGCGCGCCCGGCAGCGCGGCGAGGCGGTGTCCTGCATCGTGCCGCTGCGCCGGCGCGGCGACGGCCCGCCGCTCGTCTTCCTGCATCCGGTGGGCGGCAACCTCTTCGCCTACCGCGGCCTGGCGGCGGCGCTGCCGGAGGGCCGGCCGCTCGTGGGCATCCAGTCGGTCGGCCTCGACGGCCAGGAGGCGCCGTACACGCGCGTCGAGGAGATGGCGGCCCGCTACGCCGCCGAGCTGGAGAAGCAGGTACCGGCGGCGGCCTACCACCTCTGCGGCTGGTCGAGCGGCGGCGTGGTGGCCTGGGAGGTGGCCCGGCAGCTGCTGCTGCGCGGCGCCAGGGTCGCCTCGCTGACGATGATCGACACCCACGTCCCCCGGCCCGAGGACCGCGCCGTGATCCGCCGGCCGGCGTACCTCCTGGCCCTCTTCGCCCTCGACTTCGGGCTCTCCCTCGACCGCTTCCGCCTGCCGTGGGAGGAGATCAGCGAGCTGTCTCCGGACCGCCAACTCTCGGTCATCCTCGACGAGGCCAAGGCCGCCGGCATCCTTCCCCCCGAGATCGAGCTGGCGCAGGTGGCGCGCTACTTCGAGATCTTCAAGGCCAACGTCGGCGCCGTCGCCGGCTACAGCCCGCGGCCGTGCGCGGTCGAGGCGCTCATCCTGCGCACCCGCGAGCCGCTGCCGCCCGGTCCGCCGCCGGCCGGCGGCTGGGCGCGGGCGCTCCGCCGCCTGCGGCAGGCGGTGCGCCGGTGGCGCCAGCGCTGGCAGCTCCTGCTGCGGCCCG
>JASLEW010000908.1 GCA_030150965.1 Thermoanaerobaculia bacterium
ACGCGGCGCAGGACGCGGGCGGCCGCGCCGCCTGACGCCCCTGGGCCGCGCGGTGCTCGCGGTCTACATCGCGGCGGCAGCGGCCACCGCGGTGTGGTCGCTGCGGGACCTGCCGATGAGGTCGATCGCCGCGGCCCTCGCGGTCGGGGCGCCGGTCGCCGCGGCGGCGAGCGCCTATGGGCGGCGCCTCGCGGCGGACCGCTGAGCCGAGCGCACGGGGCTCGTGTCCGCCTCGGCCTCGGCGCCGCCGTCCGCCCGGCCGGTGGGCCGCGGGCCGCGCACCCTGCGCCTCGTCATCTGACGTCAGGCTGACGTCATATGACGTTCAATGACGTTCCGATCGCGGCCGCAGCGAGGTGCCGGAGGGCCTGGCCCTCCGCGGCGCACTCTCCGGCCTGGGCCTGGCAACTCGCTTGCACTGGCGAGCTGCACACTGATGGGAGGGTTTGATATGTCTGCGATCCTGCAGTCCGCACCAGTGAAGGCTGCCACCGATTCGCCCGTCACCGCCGCGATCACGGTCAACTTCGATCCGACGCAGGCGCCCGACAAGCGCTTCACCTTCAGCGGTGACGGCGTCACCGGCAACGTGTTTCGGGTCGCTGACGACGCGACCTCCGTGACGGTCCAGCTGACGCTCGCCACGTCGGGTCAGAAGTTCGCCAACCCCGCGGTCTTCTTTGGCATTCCGCCCCCGGGCCAAACGGCACCCGTGCCCCCCACGGGGGGCAGCAATACGCTCGGATTTATCCTTCAGGCACCGCCGCACTTCTTCACCCCCTGGGCCTTCCAGCTCTCGATCGACGGAAAGCTCGGCACCACCGCCGTCAACGGCATGGCCGCGCCGACCTTCTTCATCAGCCGGAACTCCAACGGCTTTAATGAGGAGACCGGGAATCGTCTGCAAAGCGTCACCCTCGCTTATAGTTCCACCGACGGCAGCTTCACGATCGACAACAGCGTCCCTCTGGGGCAGACTCCCCTGCTCACCAACACCGTCTTCCCACTCGACGTCGCTCTCACCCTCCAAGGCGCGGCGGGCTTCCCGGGATCGGACCTCACCCAGGCCATCCTGTGGAACTCCAACCAGGAGCCGGACTGGATCTCGTCCACGACCGGGTCTCCCCAGGTCTCGGGGGCCAATATGAACTTCACGATCGCCGGGAACGGCAAGGGTCAGGGGGCGGGATTCCGCTTTGTCATCCTGTTGAGCGCCGGGCCTGACGCAATCGAGATCACGTCTCCCGACCCCATCCTGGTCAACGCCACCATCGGCGACGGCGGCTAGGAGGGCTAGGACCGGGTTCCGCCGCCGAGAGCCGCGGCCAGGGTGCCGTCGGAGCGCAGGGGATCGAACCAGGGCAGGGCGAACAGCCTGGGCGCGATCCCCTGCTCCAGGGCGCGCCGCGCGTTGAACAGGGCCGCGTTGCGGTCGCCCAGGAGGATGTAGACAAGGCTCGCGTCGTAGGCGACCTGTCCCCCCTCGGGCGCGGTGCGCAGCAGCCTCTGGACCGCTTCGACCGCGCCCGGGCCGTCGCGGAGGTGCGCCTGCGCCTGGGCGCGCGCCGAGAGGACCTGCCAGTCGGCCGCCCCCAGGCTCGCGGCGCGGACGACCTCCCGGTAGACCGCGCCCGCCTCGTCCGCCTTCCCCTGGAGGCTTAGCGTATCGGCCAGATCGAGCATGGCGAAGACGTTCCTGGGCTCGGCGGCGAGGACCCTGCGGAAGCTCGCCTCCGCCTCGCGGTAACGCTGCCGGTACATCTCGACCATCCCCAGGTTGATCTGCTCGCCAGGCCGAGGATAGCGCTCGACCAGCCGCGAGTAGAGGGCGGCGGCGCGGTCGAGGTCGCCGTGCAGGAACTCGATCTGGGCGAGGAGCGTCAGGCCGTCGTAGCTGTCCGGGGAGCCGGCGAGGAGCTGCTCGACGTAGCCGCGGGCCGCCGGGAAATGCCCCTGGGCGTACTCCATGTGAGCGGCGCGCAGCAGGTTGCGCCACGAAGGGAGCTTGGCGACCCCCTCGCGCATCAGCTCCAGCGCGGCCTCCTTCTCCCCCCGCTTTTCGAGCAGCCGCGCCCGGTCGATGAGGATCGTGGGGTCTCCGGGCTGGAGGCGCTCGAGGTCGGCGAGCACCTGGCCGGCCTGCTCCCACTGCCCGCGGAGGAGGGCGACCCCGAACTGGCCGGCCAGCGGCCGCGGGTCGGCCGGGGCGATCTGCCGCGCCTTCCCCAGGAGGTCGGCGGCGCGGTCGAGGTCGGCCGGGTCCTGGCGCGTCTTCGAGCGCTGCTGCCGCACCTCGGCCTCGAACACGTAGGCCTCGACGAACTGCGGCGAGCTCGCCCGCAGCGCCTCCAGCTCGCGGATCAGGTCGTCCGGCGACGGCGCCTGCCGCGTGCGCTTGGCGTCGTAGTCCCGGCGCAGGCGCAGGTAGCGGACGTAGTCGTCGGGGCGGACCATGAGGCGCGCCGCTCCGGCCTGCCGCGGGAAGCCGGCATAGGCCTCCGCCAGGTAGCCCTCGACCGCCTCCTCGACCAGGTACGGGCGGTCGGCGTCGGCGCTGAAGCTGCGGCTGCTCCAGAGGATCTTGCCGTCCCGCCCGCGCACCCGCTGCAGGGAGATCAGGCAGCGCTCCCGCACGCAGGCCAGGCGCGAGGTCAGGACCTCCTCCGCGGCATGGGCGCGGGCCACCTGCGGCGGCGTGCCGGCCGCGTCGTCGGCCTCGGCGGCGATGCCGGAGAAACCCAGCAGCGAGCGCAGCAGCGAGATCTCCAGGCTGGAGGCGAGCAGCTGCGTCAGCTCGCCGGCGCCGGCGCCGATCTCCGGGTGCCGGATGACCACCCGGACCGGCCTCTCCAGGCTCCCGCCATCCTGCGGTCCGGGCCAGCCCACCCGCCAGAGCAGCGCGCCGATCAACGCGCCGGCGAGGGCGAGGAGGATCGCCCGGCGCCAGGCCAGGGGCAGCCGGGAGGCGCTCAGCGAGAAGGCGCCGCCGGCAGCCGCGCGCGCGGCCCGCGCCGCGCCGCCACGGCCGCCCGCGAGATCCAGGGTCTCGTCGTCCCCGTCCTGGTGGGGCACGCTCCTCCCGGACGGGCTCCAGGTGGTGCGGAGGTCGGTGGCCGCGAGCCACGCCTCCTCCGGCCCGCCGGCGAGCGCCTCCAGCGCCGCGCTCACCTCCCGGGCGGTCTGGGGGCGGTGGGCGCGGTCCTTGGCGAGCAGCCGGTCGACCAGGTGGGAGAGCGGCGGCGGGATGGCCGGATCCAGCTCCAGGAGGGGCGTCTGCGCGTGGGTGCAGATCCGCGTCATCGTCTCGAGCGCCGAGGCGCCGGCGAAGGGCAGCCTGCCGGAGAGCATCTCGTAGAGCAGGATGCCCAAGGAGAAGAGGTCGGAGCGGGCGTCGAGCGCCAGGCCGGAGGCCTGCTCGGGGGACATCGCCTTGAACGTCCCGACCACGCGGTGGTCCTGGGTGAGCGAGCCCTCCGCCCCCTCCAGCCGCTTGGCGAGGCCAAAATCGAGGATCTTGGCGTGCCCGGCGCTGGTGATCATGACGTTCTCGGGCTTCAGGTCGCGGTGCAGCAGGCCGCGCTCGTGCGCCGCGGCGAGCCCCCGGGCGATCTCGCCGCCAAGGCGGACGGCCTCGGCGACCGGCAGGGGGCCGCGGGCGAGCCTCCTGGCCACCGACTCGCCGTCGACGAGCTCCATGACGATCGCCTCGCAGCTGTCCACCTCGAGGAGGTCGAAGATCTGGACGATCGCGGGGTGGGAGAGGCCCGCCGCGGCGCGCGCCTCGCGGTGGAAGCGCTCCCGCGCCGTCTCGTCCTCCGCCTGGGCGGGGCGGATGAGCTTGACCGCCACCCGGCGGTCGAGGCGGCGGTCGTAAGCCTGGAAGACCTCCCCCATGCCGCCGGCGCCGAGCCGCCGCTCCAGCGCATAGGGCCCGATCGTCCGCGGGCTCCCGGCTGCTCTCAGCTCATCCCGAGCTGCGTCATCCACCGTTGCAGTCCCCGCTTGGAGACTTCGAGGACCGAGACCATGGCATCGAGATCGCCGCCGCACCGCTCCCGGCACGCCTGGATCTCCTCGCGCGAGAGATCGGCGGCCTTGCGGATGCGCGGGCACCGCTCGATCCGGTTGTAGACCGAGGCGCGGGAGATGCCGAGCTCGGCCGCCGTCCTCTGGATGTTGTAGCGGTGGGTGCGCAGCGCCGCGATCAGCTCGCCGTCGGTGACCTCCTCGGGGGACCTGGCGCGCGAACGGTACGCCGGCGGCCGCGGCGCCAGAGCCCGCTCGGGGCCGCCCGCGGCCGGCTCGCCGGTATCCGTCTCCGCCGCCGCCTCGGCGAGCAGCGCCTGCGCCTGGAGCCACATACCGGCCTCGCCGGCGTCGCGGCCGGCGATGGCGATCCGGCGCACGGCGTTGCGCAGCTGGCGCACGTTGCCCGGCCAGTGGAGCCCGGCGAGGCGGGCGACCAGCTCGGCGGGGACCCACGGCCGGCCTTCGGGCGGGGCCGCGAGGCGGTCCGCCTCCCCGCATGCGGCCAGCTCCTGGCGGAGGAAATGAAAGAACAGCCGGCCGAGGTCGTCCCGGCGCTGCCGCAGGGCGGGCAGCCGGATGGCATAGCCGGCCAACCGATGCAGGAAGGGAGCGTGCAGCTCCCCCGACCGCAGCGCCCGCTCCAGGTCGGCGTCGGTCGCGGCGATCAGCCGGAGGTCCACGCGGCGCGTCTCCTCGCTCCCCACCGGCTGGACCTCCTGGGTCTCCAAAGCGCGCAGCAGCAGCACCTGGACCTCCGGCGGCGTCCGCCCCACCTCGTCGAGGAACAGGGTGCCGCCGTCCGCCCGCTGGAAGTAGCCGTCCCGCCGGCGCTCGGCGCCGGTGTAGGCGCCGCGGGCGGCGCCGAACAGCTCGGCCGCCGCGAGCGTGACCGGCAGGGCCCCCATGTTGGCGGCGAGGAAGGGGCGGGCGCGCCGCGGGCTCGCCTGGTGCAGCGCGTGGGCCACCAGCTCCTTGCCGGTGCCGGTCTCGCCGCGCAGCAGCACCGGGACGTCGAGCGGCGCGACGCGCAGGATCTCCCGCCGGAGCTGCTGCAGCGCCGCGCTCTCGCCCACCAGCCCGAACGGCGGCAGACCCTCCTGGCCGAGCGGGGAGAGCGGGGAGAGGACGAGGGCGACGCGCTGCCCCAGGAGGAGCACCACCCCGTGCTCGACCTCGGCGGCCGAGAACAGGCGCTCTCCGGCCAGGGAAGCGCCGGGAGCGCCGCCGGTCGAGAGCGTCGAGCCGGCGCCGCGGCAGTCGAGCAGGACGGAGCCGGGATCGGGGCCGGCGGCGAAGCGCAGCGGCCGGCGGCTGAGGAACGGGTCGGCGAGCGGGCGCACCCGGCCGCTCCCTGGCGCCGAGAACCCGGGCTCGACCCGCGAGAGCAGCTCCGCCCGCCCGGCCGGCAGACCGGTGAGCAGCGTCCGCTCACCCACCCGCTCGACGTCGGGATGGGCGAGGACCGTCAAGCCCGGGACCCGCGCAGAGGTGGCCGGCATCCCCACCTCTCCGCTGCCCCCACGGGTGTCGGCCTGCAGCAGATGCCGCAGCACCTCGCTCTCAGTGGGCACGGGTGAAGTGTACTGCCAAGCTCGTGAATGCGGAACCACGGCGGGTGTCCGACGTCGGCGACGTCTCCGACATCCTGGCGACATCGCCTCCGACATCTCGGCCCGCCGCGCCGGGAGGGCTGCGCCGCCTGCTCTGGCGCGCCCGGTCCCGCCGCGCAACCCACTGATTGCAATCGTCGTCGCCGGGACGGCCCGCGCCCGGCACGGGCCGCGCCGCGGCGCTGGCAAGCTTCTGGCCTTGAGGACCGCCGAGCCCAACGGTCCCCGCGGTCGCTCCCCCGACGATGGCGGGACTCAGAACCGAACCCAAACCGGGGAAGATTGAGGGAGGTGGCCAATGATCGGTTTCAAACAGTTCACGATTTTCTTCCTGCTCGTCGTGGTCTTCGTCGTCGCCATCAGCATCGTGGTGTCGCTCGTCTGGCGCGAGCAGACCACGACCTACGACACCACCGTCATCGCCGGCAGCCTCACCCGCATCATCGACTACGTGGGGTTCAAGATCTCCGAGCAGGAGCACGCGATGACCGGCTGGGTGAGCGTGGTGACGCGCGACATGCAGAACGTCGAGACCCAGAT